>NZ_JAKSXU010000189.1:0-4461 GCF_022829325.1 Methylobacterium sp. J-092
TCTGGCCCTGTGAGATCAGCACGTCTGCCTGACGTAGCTTCGCGACGATCTCCTCGGGCTTCGGGGGCTTTGCCATCTTGTCCGTCCTCCAGGCTCAAAAGCCATACCAAAGGGCGGACCACTTCAATGGGGGCTGACCAGCTCGCGAATTGTTCGCCCCGGATGAGCTTGCGCAGTTGCGCCGGTTCGCGGGCGCGCTGCGGGCAACGATCCTGCCGGATGGCTCGATGCGGCCCGGCGGCGAGCGCACGGCCAGCGTCGCGGCGAAGGCCCTCGACGTGCTCGCGGGCATGATCGCGTTCAAGGTCGGCGGCCTGCCGGCGGCGGCGGGCACCTATGGCGCCAAGGTCGGGCAACGCGCCCTTGTCGGCGGTGTCGGTGCGATGAAGGCGCGGGCATCGTTCGGGGGCGGGGCGCCACGGATGCCGGCGCCGCCTCTGGCTCTGCCGACCGATCGGCTCGGCGTGGGTGCGGGTTTGTACGCTGGAACCGAGTAGATCAGTCAGGCCAGCGTCCGCGCTCGATGCGGTAGCGGACGAAGGGATAGGCCAGGATCGCAAATAGGAGGATCGTGGTTGCCGCGCTGAGCCCAGAGCCTGATCGGCGCCAAGCGTCGGCATGGAGGAAAAACAGCGTGCCAACGGCGAGCCAAATGCCGAGCTGCATGAGGATCGGAGCCGTTCGGCGCGTGTAGGTGCTTCGGCTGAACCAGAAGCGCAGCTCGCCCCGCCAATCAATCGGCGGACGGGTGCGCCCCTCACGCTCGGCGCGGCGTGCCTCCTGCCCCGGTGTGGTGAAGCGCCATCCTGCCATCCGCTCAACATGGCCCGGGCGGAGCCGTCCGACAACCAGACCGCCGACAACATCGCGGGCGTGATCGGGGCGACGATGGCACACGCCGGGAACCTACTCACGCGGTTGCAGAACACGCGGGAGTGCCAGGGGCAGGCGTGACTGGCTATTTTTCGAGAACCCTTCTGCCGTATGATCGCTGATGCTGCCTCGGCAGCCAGCAGTTCTTCCCAATCCGCTGGGGTGGCCCTGCTTGCCCCCTACGGGCTTCATCAAGGCAGTCTTGCTCTGGCCGCCCATTGTGTCGTTGGGCACGGCGCTCATCTGCCAAGTGTCGCGATACGCTGCTGGGCGTAGAGACGATCGATTTCAGCGACCGCCTGCTGGCGATCCTCCATCGCGGACTCCAGCATGGCGACGGCAGTTATCGAGGCTGGATCCGTGGCACCGAGGCCTGTCTTCAACGTCTCGATCCGCTGCTTGGCCAAATCGTTGTGCCCTTCGTACCAAGTGCGCATGTCCTGAAGCGCCTTGCTGTAGCCCGCGCCCTCCTCGCGGGTCAGGTTGTGTGCTTTCGTACGCCCGCTCATGCCATTACCTACATCTGCACTGGCAGCGGTACTGCCAAAATTGCCTCGACGTAGACCCTCGTATGGCCGATCGAGATTAAGTAAGACTCTACCTTGTCGGGCTAGGTAAGCCTCGCTACAGCGCGCCATGGACAAGCTCGAAGCTCTTCTCGACCGTCTCAAGGCACGCCAGCGCGACCTCATCATGGAAGCTGCTCAGTACGATACGATGCCGGCAGACAGCACGTTGAAGCGAATTGCGGAGTTGGAGAACGCTATCGCGGCGGTTGAGGCCGTAGCGGGAGAAGAGGCAAGCAAGGCCAAAAAATAGCCGCAGCAGGATAGCCGCCGGAGTGCGGTTACCGAGATGGGTTAGCGAGTGAGCGGTACGGCCGTGACGAAGTGCATCTGGCGTGGCTCACGCGGCTCCCAAACCGTCCGTAATGGCATTTCGCGGCCGTCTGGTGCCGTCACTTCCCCCTCAAACACCACCAACAGCACGCCTCGCGCCGAGATCGATTGAACACCGGGAAGGTTGCGAGCCACATGCTCAGCCAACGCGTTCGCAAGCGTTAGCGGATCATCGGGGGTGAACCCGAAGCGCATCAGGTATTTGGCCTTTGAGGCACCACGCTTGCTTGTTAGATCTAGAAGGTAGCGCGAGATTTTCGGCCGATCAATCAGCCACGAAACCTCGACTTCATCGGAACTCAAGACGCGGCGGGCTCGGCCATGCGGATTTCGTCGGGGCCGACCGAAGCGAGGGTGCCCTCCGGCTGGGCGAACTCCACCACGTAGGCTTCGCCGCCGCGGAAGACGCTGACGATCGTGCCTTCGGTTCCGGCGGGGATCGAGATACCATCGTCGCTCATCACCGCAGCCGTCAGCACCACATCATCGAGGTCCTGAAGGCTCGACGGGGGTAGGTCCTGCTGGAAGCGGTAGGCGAACTGAACCGACATACCGGTAAGATGACTGCTCTGCCCAACTTGGGCAAGGCAGCGGTTCCCGATTTCCCGATAGACCGGGTTCCCCGATCCCCCATGAACCTGCGCGGCAACGACGAACCCCCGCCGCGGTTCTTATCGGGCTCGCGCCTTGCCCGTGTCCGCGTTCTCATAGGCCGCTACGACCGCGGCCGATATGCGAAGCAGCCTCCCCCCGAGCAGACTCCCTGCCAGGTCGCCTCGCTTGATCATGTTGCGGACATGGGTGCCCGAGCACCGCCACCGCTCGGCCAACGTCTCAGGTGTGTAGACGTTGGGGTGGCCCGGCCATTCCTTGGACATCATGGGCGTGTCCCTCTGCTTCTGCGGAGGCTTCCCGTTGGGCTGCACCTCATCAGCCGAGGCCGCCTCGAACGCTGCATCAAGGGCCATTCTGCCCCAGACGGCGGTCACGCCGAGTTGCCGGGCAGACGGAAGCTCGCCGACCCGCACGAGGGCGCTGAAGGCGGTGGGGGTGAGCCCGAGGTATCGAGCAGCAGCAGCGAGATCGAGGCCGCGTGGCGGGTAGGCGTAGGGGTCCATGATGTCTGGCACCTGCCTGGCTCCCGTCATGGCGAATAGACTCCCCGAAACAGGTCTCCCATCGCCCGGCGCCGGAACAGCGTTCGCCAGCGCCGTCGCTGATGCTCAGGCCGGTCGTGGTTCACGTGGCAGCGCTGGCAAAACGCGACGAGGTTGGCATCCGCGTTGTTCGCGGTGTCGTGGTCCCGATGCGCCGTCGCGAGCACGACGCGTGTCGTGCGCAGGCTTCCCGTCAGGTTATCCAGGGTCGGCAGTTCGGCGAGGTTCTTGCCCTTCCCGTCGCGCCAGGCGCCGATCTGAGCGTCCCACCAGCGCCCATCGCCGAGATGGTAGACGATACGCCCATGCGGCCGTCCGCAGCCCTCACAGGCACTGCCGGCGCGCTGAAACCGGACCATGGCCGACAGTTCGCGCCAGTCGATGGGGTAGAAGTTGCGGTGCTCGGGGCGGATCGGCACTCGGTGGCTGTCCAGTGCGGGTGGGCTCCGAGTCCAACCATACAGGTGAAAACCTGACGGATGGCAGTCCTTCAAAGCGTCCGAAAAGGGTGGGAAGCGGACGCCATACTGCGCCTTATGCGAACCAAGTGCGGTCCCTCGGCTCAGTGGCTCGCATCTCCCTTTGAGCGATGGCGGTTCGACCAGAGATAGATTGATCTAACAGT
The DNA here is from genome assembly GCF_022829325.1 of Methylobacterium sp. J-092. Classification (NCBI taxonomy): domain Bacteria; kingdom Pseudomonadati; phylum Pseudomonadota; class Alphaproteobacteria; order Hyphomicrobiales; family Methylobacteriaceae; genus Methylobacterium; species Methylobacterium sp. J-092. The sequence goes on from NZ_JAKSXU010000189.1 coordinate 3,555, forward strand.
AACCCCCAGAGTTCCGCCTACTACGATACCCCACATTAGTAAGCCGCTGACTATTAGATCGAAAAGGGTAACTTTGTGCGTAGTAGAACTTACAGATAAAAATAAATAAGTTACCGTTGACGCAATAAATAAAATATAAACTATAAAACCGGACAACTTATTGATTTGAAGCGCAATTAAAAATGGTATACACCCAATGATAGAAACGATTGTTGCAAATCCTATATAAGGGTTCATAGATTTTACATTCTGTACGATGTGGGTCAAGGCAGCATGTAGGTTCAAGAGTAAGCTGTAAATTCGCTTATGCGAATTGGTCTTGCGCGCGCGAGGTCCGTTCTAGGTGGAAGGCAGATTTCGGAACAGGCATAGTTTTCGGAACAGGTCGAATAGGTATGGACAATTTAACTTATGCGAAGCTGGTTTTTCAAGCTTGGGCTTGTCTGCCCATATCAGTTTTAAGCGTTACTAAGTTCACATTCTCATGGAGAAATAGAAGTTTCCAATCGCGATACGGACTGTATGTGATATCAAAAAAGTCCGTGGAATATTGGTTGCTTATGGTTCTTAATTTGTCGATTAGTTTAATCTCAGTATTATGTGAGATAATAGAAATCTACGTATTATACAAACAAAATCATATTTAGTATTTGATAATTCATTTTTTGAGCAGTATGGCCCGGTAGCAGACATGCCTCAATCCATAAATTCACGTATGTCACTTTGCCTCACGCGCGGGCGGGGTCCGCTATGGGTCGGAAGCGTTAGACCCTGTTTCATAAAGCTCGGGCGATCCGTCTGACGAGGATCATGGCTGCGGCGAGGACGAAGAAGGCGAGCGCAGAGGACGGGGTAGCCTCGTGGTCGCGAGCCAACCTGCGGCAGCGGGCGATCCAGCCGAAGCTCC
>NZ_JAKSXU010000202.1:0-132871 GCF_022829325.1 Methylobacterium sp. J-092
GCTACATGCTGGAGCAGACCGCCTACCTGCCGGTCTCCGCCCAGGCCGACCCGGACAAGAGCCCGCAGCGGATCCTGGCGCGCAAGCTCGGCCGCCCGCTCCAGTAGGCCTCCCGCCGCAAAGGACACGACACCGATGATCCTCGAAATCGCGCAGGTCGAGATCAAGCCCGGGATGGAGGCGGCGTTCGAGGCCGGCATCGCCGAGGCCGCGGAGATCTTCCGGGTCGCCGCCGGCTGCCGCAGCTTCGACGTGCGGCGCTCGGTCGAGCATCCGCAGCGCTACCGCCTGCTGATCGAGTGGGACACGCTCGAGGCCCACACCCGGGACTTCACCGGCTCGCAGCCGTGGCAGGATTACCGCGCCCTGGTCTCCCCCTGCTTCGCGAGCCCGCCGGCCGTGGAGCACACGGAACGGGTGCTGAAGGCGTTCTGAGGACGCGCGCGACGCTGACGGCCCCCTCCACCGTCATTCCGGGGCGCCGCAGGCGAGCCCGGAGTCCGGACACGCCGACGCGAAAGTCATGGGCATTGTCGGCGGCTCTGGATTCCGGGCTCTGCTTCGCAGCCCCGGAATGACGGGGTCGGAGCGGATCGAGCGCTTGCGTCGCCCGCCGCCGCCGACGATGCTCGCGCAAAGCTCGGGCGAGACAAGAAGCACATGATCCAGCGTCCCCTCCGCATCGGCACCCGCGGCAGCCCGATGGCGCTGGCCCAGACCGGCATGGTCCGCGACCGGATCGTGGCGGCCAACCCGGGCCTGGAGACCGAGCTCGTGGTCGTCACCACGGTGGCCGACAAGATCCTCGACCGGCCGCTCTCCGAGATCGGCGGCAAGGGGCTGTTCACCAAGGAGCTGGAGCAGGCGCTGTTTTCCGACGAGGTCGACGTGGCGGTCCACTCGATGAAGGACGTCGAGACCTGGCTGCCCGAGGGGCTGGTCATCGCCTGCATCCTCGCCCGAGACGACCCGCGCGACGCCTTCCTGTCGCCGCGGGCCGCCGGGCTCTCGGAATTGCCCGCGGGCGCGCGGGTCGGCACCTCGTCGCTCCGGCGCGCGGCGCAGGTGCTGATGCGGCGCCCCGACCTGCGCATCGTGCCGCTCCGCGGCAACGCCAACACCCGGATGCGCAAGCTCGAGGCCGGCGAGTGCGACGCGACGCTGCTGGCGCTCGCTGGCCTCGAGCGCCTCGGGCTGGAGGGCATGGCCCGCTCGGTGCTCTCGGTCGAGGAGATGCTGCCGGCGGTCGCGCAGGGGGCGCTCGGCATCGAGGCCCGCGCGGGCGATGCCGAGATCCACGCGCTGCTGGCGCCGCTCGCCTGCGCCCGCACCACCACGGCGATCGGCGCCGAGCGCGCGCTCCTGGCCGAGCTCGACGGATCCTGCCGCACGCCGATCGCGGCGCTGGCGCGGATCGAGGGCGACACCCTCAGCCTCGACGGCCTGCTCTTCCTCCCCGACGGCAGCCGCCACTGGGCCGCCTCGCGCGCGGGCCCGGTCGCCGACGCCGAGCGGATCGGGCGCGACTGCGGCGCGGCGATCAAGGCGGCGGCGGGCGAGGTCTACACGAAGCACCTGCAGTAGGGGCTATCCGCGACGCGCGCTTCCCTCCCCCTCTGCGGGGGAGGGAAGGGACGGGTCGCGTCGTCCCCTCACGCCACGCTGCGCTCGATCTGCTCCTCGTCGCAGATCACGCCCGCCGTGCCCTCGTATTCGGCGGCGAAGTCGTGGGCGGCCTGCACCGGGGCCGGGGCGGTGCGGTCGGCGGCGAAGGTGGCGAGGAACGAGCGCATCACGTGGCGGACGCCGGCGTCGTTGATGGTGCGCAGGTCGTCGTTGTAGTAGCGGCCGGCATTCACGTTGCTGGTGACGATGTCGTAGGCCGGGAAGTACACCGCCCGCGGGTCGCCGGAGGCGCAGGCCTCGCCGGCCGCCACGCGCAGCACCGACTTCGAGTAGCTGTTCGACTCCATCACGTGCCGGTCCATGTAGGTGGCGATCATCGGCACCGGCGAGACCGTGAGGATGATGCGGGCGGTCGGGTTCACGCTCCAGAGCCGTTCGAGGAAGCCCTGCAGGTCGGCGAGCACCTCGGCCGCGCCGGCGTTGACGCATTCGTAGAGCGCCGGATCGTAGCTGCCGCCGGCGACGCCGGGCGCGAGCGGCAGGGCGGCGCCGTCGGCGCGCCAGCGCCAGCCCTCGGTCAGGCCCAGCGTCAGCACGAACACGTCGAGGGTCTCGAACAGGCGGCGCACCTCGGCCAGATGCGCGTCGCGCGCGGCGACCACCGCGGCCTCGTCCGCGAAGCCGGCGGGCTCGACGGTGGGGCGGAACGGGTCGACGTAGCGGCCGTCCTCGCGCAGCCACGCCTTCAGCTCGGGCTCGAACCGGCCGTAGGCCCGATCGAACAGCTGCACGAACTGGCGCGTGTAATAGAGGTTGCCGTACCGGGCCGAGAAGGTGCCGAACTGGCGCGCGTCGGCCTCCGCCGGCGCGGTGCCCTCGGGGGCGGCTTCCGTCACGTAGTAGTTGAAACCTTCCGCCCGAAGCGCCTCGGCGACGCGCTGGGCGAAGCACGATCCGCCGGTGGCGACCTTGTCGGCCTGGCCGATCGCGAAGGGCGCGCGCGGCCGCGGATCGACGGCGAAGGGGGCGACGTTGGTCACGACCTTGCGCCAGAAACGCTCGGCCGGTAGACCGCTATAGGGATTGGACGTCATCTGTAGACCCTTCCTCCGACCTCCGGCGCAACCGCCTCGGCGACGCGCCCCGAGCTTCTTCGCCCCACCCGATGCACCCGGCGCGTAACGTGGCCCTGTCCGATCTGCCTAGGCGCGCCCGCGGCGCGTTCTCGTTGTCGCCGCCATCCTGGGCGACACCGTGGCGCGCCAAGCCCGCTGCCGATGCGGGCCGGCGCGGCCCGCGCATCGCGGTGCTCGGCAACTGCCAGGCGCGCGGCGTGGCCCAGGCGATGCGGCTGCTGGCGCCCAACAGCCCGGTGCGCTTCCTGCCGATGGGGACGCTCGGGCGCGACCACGGCGACATCGACGGGCTGGTGTCGACGCTCGCCGCCTCCGACCACGTGTTCTCGCAGCTGTTCCCGGCCGGGCTGCTCCCCGGCGGCGACATCGCGGTCCTGCGCCGGCGCGACCCGCGCACCAAGCTGTTTCCGACGATCGTGTTCTCGGCCTTCCATCCGGACATGGTCTATGCCGGCCGGGTCGAGGACCTCGCGGCGCTGAAGCTCGCGCGCTCGCCGCTCGGGCAGTACCATTCGGCGATCGCCCTGTGCGCCCACCGCCTCGGCCTCACCGCGACCCAGGCCGGGCGGCTGTTCCGCGAGGACGTGTTCCGGCGGCTCGGCTATCTCGACCAGTGGGAGCCGGCGGTCCGCGAGCTGATCGGCGGCGGGGCCACGGTCGCCTTCGGGCTCGAGCGCGAGATGAGCCGCTGGAGCCGGCGCGGCGCCTTCATGCACGTGATCAACCACCCGAAGGTCTTCGTCGTCGCCGACATCGCCCGGCGCCTGCTGGTCGAGAGCGGCTTCGCGCCGGAGCCGGTGGAGATCGAGGACTACCTCGGCGACGAGCTCGCCCGCGACGTGGTCTGGCCGGTCTATCCGCCGATCGCCGAGATCTACGGGCTCACCGGCTCGTACCTGTTCAAGACCAAGCCCCGCGGCGACGCCTTCCCGGTCCTGTACGACCTGCCCGGCTTCCTGGCGGCGAGCTTCGCCCTGTACGACGCCGCGGAGCCGAGCGACCTCGCCTGCGCGCGGGTCGAGGCCTGGATCGGCGCGCCGGAGATCGTCGCGATGTTCCGCGCCGAGGCCGTGTGAGCCGGGGCGGGTCGCGTGACGCCCCGGCGCGACCGGGCGACGATCACATCGCGGCGCGGAGCGGCTCGTCGGTGACGCCCTGCGCCATCATCCGCACCACCTGCTCGATGTCGCGGATCTGGAACGGCTTGCGCAGGTAGAGGCCGCCGCGGACGGCGCGCGGCGGCAGGCCGGGGGCGGTCGAGGTGTAGACCACCGGCCGGTCGGGATGCATCGCGCGGAAGGCCTCGGCCACGCTCCAGCCGTCGATCAGGCCGGGCAGGCGGATGTCGGTGAACAGCCAGTCGATCGTGCGGCCGCGCTCGCGCAGGATCGTCAGCGCGGCCTCGCCGCTCGACGCCTCGATGACGCGGATGCCCTGCGTCTCGCACAGCGACGCGACGATCTCGAGGAGCAGGTAGCTGTCCTCGACAATGAGCACGCTCTGGGCGGGATGCATCGGGGTGGATCCGGTCGGCAGGTTTCGCCTCAGTGGAGGCCGCGAGCGTTAACGCTTCCCTAACGCGCGCCGCCCCCGGCCCCGCATGCCCGCGCGGGCTCGCCCGCGACGCGCCGTTGTTGCGCCGCCGCAACGCTCCGGTCGAATCGACGCTTGCGCGAGGCCGGGCCGCGCGGCCGCCGCAATGCGGGTGCCTGACGGGGCCCGCGACGTCGGTCCGCGCGCCGCGAGTCCTGCGTGCGCCACGACACATCGGCGGCGGGCCGGCTCCGTTGGAAACCCGGCGTCAAGCTTGATGGAACCTTCGCTTAACCCGACAGGCCTAAAGCCCAATCTCGTTTGATCGCGCGGACATCAACGCGCCGACCTGCCGCGACCCGGGACTGGGCCGGCGCACACCGTCCGCTCGTGGAGTGACAGACATGCCCCGATCCGCGCGCTTCCGCGCCGCCACCTTCCGCGCCGCCTCCCTGAGCTTCGCCCTCTGCGCCGGCCTCGCCGTCTCGGCCTGCAGCAGCGACAAGGACCTCGCCGACGCCTCCGCCTTCGGCGGCGGCGCCTCCACCCCCGGCAGCGCGCAGGACTTCGTCGTCAACGTCGGCGACCGGGTGTTCTTCGAATCCGACTCGACCGACCTGACGCCCACCGCCACCGGCACCCTCGACAAGCAGGCGGCCTGGCTGCAGCGCTACCCGCGCTACAGCTTCCTCATCGAGGGCCATGCCGACGAGCGCGGCACCCGCGAGTACAACTTCTCGCTGGGTGCCCGCCGCGCCCAGGCGGTGAACGACTACCTCGCCTCGCGCGGCATCGCCGCCGGGCGGATGCGCACCGTCTCCTACGGCAAGGAGCGCCCGGTCGCGGTCTGCAACGACATCTCGTGCTGGTCGCAGAACCGCCGCGCCGTGACGGTGCTCGATCGCGGCGCCGGAAGCTGACCGCAGGCGCGACCTTCGTCGCCCGACGACCCCGCCATCCTGCCTCCACCACCCCGCGGCCTCCTCGGGCGGGCGTATCGGGGCAGGGGCGAGCAGGGGACGGCACCCGCCGCGACGCGTCCGGCCGACGCGTCCGGCGCGGCTCACCCTCTCGCCACGTGTCGGCAGAGGTTGCCGAGGATGGCGGCCCAGCCGCTGCGCTGCTGCGCGATGGGGACATCGGTCTCGGGATCGAACGCGACCGTGACGCCGGTCCGGTCGCCCAACGCGGTGAACTCGACCACCGCATGACGGTCGCCGAAGGCGTATTCGATCCGTTCGTTCGGGACGATCCTGGTGTCGGTTCCCACGAAATCGAAGCCCAGGCTGCCGTCCTTCGCCGCCATGCGCGCCGTGAACGTGCCGCCTTCCCGAAGGTCGACGGTCGCCGTCGGACAATGCCAGTCGTCGGACGCGAAATTCCACTGCGTGATCCGATCCGGCATCGTGTAGGCGTCCCGGACGACGCCGACCGGCGCGGACGCCGTCGCTTCTACGATGATCCGTTCCTGCGGCATGGGGGCTTCGCATCCGGCCGTTCGGGACTTAGCGGCGGGCATCTCACACCAGGCCGGTCGTGGCGGCAACTTCCGGGGCGCCGCCGCATGCGGCCGGCCCCCTAGGCCCGCCCTCGCCGTGCGGCTCGAGGGCCCCCGAGCCGGCATCGCCTTAACTTTGCCGTGCTGGAGCGCATCTGCTACCGGCCTCGCGCCGACCTTGCGCGCTCCCTGTCACGACCGGTGCCACCATGCTCCGCCGCCTGCTTCTCGCCTCCTGCGCCGTCCTCAGCCTCGCCGCCCCGGCCGCGGCGCAGGACGCCTCCGAATTCGTCGTGCGCCTCAACCGGATCGAGAACCAGTCCCGGATGATGGCCGGGCAGATCGAGACGCTGCAATACGAGAACCGGCAGCTCAAGGAGCAGCTTCGGAAGTTCCAGGAGGACGTCGAGTTCCGCCTCAACGAGAAGGGCGGCGGCAAGGCCGCGCCCGCGCCGAGCCGCGAGCCGGCCGGCGCCGTCAACGGCGGCAATCCGGGCGCCGCCCGCCCGCAGAAGCGCGGCGACGCCTTCGACCCCGATCAGAGCCCCGGCCGCCCCGGTGCGCCGATGCAGCTCGGCGCGACCCAGCCCTCCGCCCCGGCCGCGGCGCCTGCGCCGGCTCCCGCCGCGCCGATGGCCCAGACCCGGCGCCTGCCGGAGCCGGCGATCGACGACGGCGAGGACGCGGAGACCCGCGGCGCCCCCGGCTACGACGAGCCCGTCGACCTGTCGCCGCCCGCCCGGGTCGGCACCACCGGCGCGCTCCCGAGCCCGGCCCGCACCCCGGCCAGCGTCGCCGCCACCGGCAGCGGGGACGCGACGAGCGACTACGAGGCCGCCGTCGGCCACATCCGCGAGAAGCGCTACGAACAGGCCGAGATGGCCTTCCGCCAGTTCATCCAGTCGCACCCGCGTGACGGCCACGTCCCGGCCGCGACCTACTGGCTCGGCGAGAGCTACCTGCAGCGCAACCGCAACCGCGAGGCGGCCGAGCAGTTCCTGAAGGTCTCGACCGACTACGCCCGCTCGCCCCAGGCGCCGGAGGCGATGCTGAAGCTCGGCGTATCGCTCAACGCGCTGGGCGCGCGCGAGCAGGCCTGCGCGACCCTGGCCGAGCTCGACCGCAAGTTCCCCGCCGCCGGCTCGAACGTGCGCCAGAGCGTGGCGCGCGAGCAGAAGCGCGCGCGCTGCACCGCGTGAGCGACCCGCGCGACGATCCCGGTGACCGGATCCGTCGCGCCCTCGCCAACGCCCTCGCACCTTGGCTCGCCGGGGACGCGCCCGTGGTGCTCGCCGTCTCCGGGGGGCCCGATTCCACCGCCCTGATGCACGCCGCCGCCGCGTGCCGGGCCGGCGCGCTCTTCGTCGCGACGGTGGACCACGGCCTGCGCCCCGAATCCGCTGACGAGGCCCGCGCCGTCGCCCGCGCCGCCGCGGCGCTCGGCCTGCCCCACGCGACCCTGCCCTGGGAGGGCGTCCGTCCCAGAGCCGCGATCCAGGCGGAGGCGCGGGCCGCCCGCTACCGCCTGCTCGCCGCGCATGCGCGCACGGTCGGCGCACGCCTCGTGCTCACTGGCCACACTCGCGACGACCAGGCCGAGACGGTGCTGATGCGCCTGATCGCCGGCAGCGGCCCGGCGGGCCTCGCCGGGATGCGGCGGGAGCGCCCGCTCGAGCCGGGGCTGGCGCTGGCGCGGCCCTTCCTCGACATCGCCAAGGTTGACCTCGTGGCCTGGTGCGAGGCGCAGGGCGTCGGCTTCGCGCGCGACCCCTCGAACGCCGACGAGCGCTACGGCCGGGTGCGCCTGCGCCGATTGCTGGAACGCGAAGGCCTCAGCGTCGATCGCCTCGTCCGCCTGGCCGAGCGCGCGGCCCGCGACGAGGCGGCCTTGGGAGAGGCGGCGGCGGCGGCCTTCGCGAGCGTGCATTCAGATCTCGTGTCAACGAACGCGCACGGGCCCCCTTTCCCAGGGGGAGAGGGAGCCGCGCCTCTCCCTCCCCCCGCAGTGGGGGGAGGGGGTGCTGCGGCGATCGTCCCGCTTCGTCTCGACGGCCAAATCCTCGCCGCGCTCCCCGACGCGGTCGCGCTGCGCGTCCTCGACCTCGCCCTCGACCGGGCCGGCGGCACGCTGCCGCGGCGGCTGGAGCGGCTGGAGCGGCTGGTCCTCGTCGACCTGCTGCCGGCGCTAAGATCGGGGCGCGCGGTGCGGCGCACCCTGCGCGGGCTCGCCATCGCCGCCGACCCGGCCCGCCGGGTGACGATCCGGCCCGCTCCGCCCAGGCGAGGGGACGGCCTTGCCGCAGGGGCGCCCGACTTACTTGGCAAGGGGGAGGGCTCTGCCTACATTGGCTTGGCGTGCGCGGACGAACCCGCAGCGGCGGGCAGCCGGCCCACACGCCCCAGGGATTGATCGATGAACCCGAATTTTCGCAATTTTGCCTTGTGGGTCGTCATCTTCCTCCTCGTCCTGGCCCTGGTGACCCTGTTCCAGAATCCGGGTCACCGCGGCGGCGGGAGCGAGATCGCCTACAGCCAGCTTCTCAACGACGCCGATGCCGGCAAGATCCAGTCCGTCGTGATCTCGGGCCAGGACGTGTCCGGCTCCTACGTCGGCGGCGGCAGCTTCACCTCCTACGCGCCGAACGATCCGGGCCTCGTCTCGAAGCTTTCGGGCAAGGGCGTGCAGATCACCGCGCGCCCGCCGTCGGACAACACGCCCTGGTTCATCCAGCTGCTGGTGAGCTGGCTGCCGATCCTCGTCTTCATCGGCGCCTGGGTGTTCCTGTCCCGGCAGATGCAGTCGGGCGCCGGCCGCGCCATGGGTTTTGGGAAGTCGAAGGCCAAGCTCCTCAATGAAGCGCACGGGCGCGTCAGCTTCGACGACGTCGCCGGCGTGGAAGAGGCGAAGGAGGATCTGCAGGAGATCGTCGAGTTCCTGCGCGACCCCCAGAAGTTCCAGCGGCTCGGCGGGCGCATCCCGCGCGGCGTGCTCCTGGTCGGCCCCCCCGGCACCGGCAAGACCCTCATCGCCCGCGCGGTGGCGGGCGAGGCCAACGTGCCGTTCTTCACCATCTCCGGCTCGGACTTCGTCGAGATGTTCGTCGGCGTCGGCGCCAGCCGCGTGCGCGACATGTTCGAGCAGGCCAAGAAGAACGCCCCCTGCATCATCTTCATCGACGAGATCGACGCGGTCGGCCGCCATCGCGGCGCCGGCCTCGGCGGCGGCAACGACGAGCGCGAGCAGACCCTCAACCAGCTGCTCGTCGAGATGGACGGCTTCGAGGCCAACGAGGGCGTGATCATCATCGCGGCGACCAACCGCCCCGACGTGCTCGACCCCGCGCTGCTGCGTCCCGGCCGGTTCGACCGCCAGATCATGGTGCCGAACCCGGACGTGACCGGCCGCGAGCGCATCCTGCGCGTCCACGTCCGCAAGGTGCCGCTGGCGCCGGACGTCGACCTCAAGGTCATCGCCCGCGGCACCCCCGGCTTCTCGGGCGCCGACCTGATGAACCTCGTCAACGAGTCGGCGCTGCTGGCCGCGCGCCGCGGCAAGCGCATCGTCACGATGCACGAGTTCGAGGACGCCAAGGACAAAGTGATGATGGGCGCCGAGCGGCGCACCCTCGTCATGACCGAGGACGAGAAGCGGCTCACCGCCTACCACGAGGGCGGCCACGCCATCGTCGCCTTCAACGTGCCGGCCACCGATCCCGTCCACAAGGCGACGATCATCCCACGCGGCCGGGCTTTGGGCATGGTCATGCAGCTGCCCGAGCGCGACAAGCTGTCGATGTCGTTCGAGCAGATGACCTCGCGGCTGGCGATCATGATGGGCGGCCGCATCGCCGAGGAGATGACCTTCGGCCCGGACAAGGTGACGTCGGGCGCCCAGTCCGACATCGAGCAGGCGACGCGGCTCGCCAAGATGATGGTCACGCGCTGGGGCTTCTCGCCTGAGCTCGGCACCGTCGCCTACGGCGACAACAACGACGAGGTCTTCCTCGGCATGTCGATGGGCCGCCAGCAGACGGTGTCCGAGTCGACCGCCCAGAAGATCGACGCGGAGGTCCGCCGCCTGGTCGAGACCGGCCTTGAGGAGGCCCGCCGCATCCTCGCCGACAGGAAGGACGACCTCGAGGCGCTCGCGCAGGGGCTGCTCGAGTACGAGACGCTGTCCGGCGACGAGATCAAGAACCTGCTCAAGGGCCGTCCCCCGGTCCGCGACGGTGGCGACGTGCCCCCGACGCCGGCCCGCGGTTCCTCGGTCCCGTCGGCCGGCCGCGGCCGCCCGAAGGAGAGCGACGGCGGCCTCGAGCCGCAGCCGCAGGGCTGAGAGCCTCACCACCGACGAACGGGAAGGGCGCCACGACGGCGCCCTTTTTCGTATGTCCAGCATCTGAGACGGACAGGCATGGGAGACGCAGCGCGGGTTTTCCCTCACCCCTCTGCGGGGGAGGGAAGAGGCGGCGTCGATTCACCGTAACGGGACGCGATCCGCGCGTGCCGTGCGATCGATGATAGGTTGCCCGCAACGTCGCGTGCCCGATGGGACGGAGAGTTTCGTGAGAAAGTATTTCGGCACCGACGGCATTCGCGGCCGGGCCAACGGGGTGATCACGCCGGAGCTGGCGCTGAAGGTCGGCCAGGCGGCGGGCCTGGTGTTCCAGCGCGGCGACCATCGCCACCGCGTCGTCATCGGCAAGGACACCCGCCTGTCGGGCTACATGATCGAGACCGCGCTCATCGCCGGCTTCACCTCGGTCGGCATGGACGTGCTGCAGCTCGGGCCGATGCCGACGCCGGCGGTGGCGATGCTCACCCGCTCGATGCGCGCCGACATCGGCGTGATGATCTCCGCCTCGCACAACCCGTTCGAGGACAACGGCATCAAGCTGTTCGGGCCGGACGGGTTCAAGCTGAACGACGCGATCGAGCGCGAGATCGAGGCGCTGATCGACGGCGAGCTGCACACCCGGCTCGCCGGCTCCATGTCGCTCGGCCGGGCCAAGCGCATCGAGAGCGTGCATGCCCGCTACATCGAGTTCGCCAAGCGCTCGCTGCCGCGCAACGTGACGCTGGACGGCCTGCGCATCGTGGTCGACTGCGCCAACGGCGCCGCCTACCGCGTCGCCCCCGAGACCCTGTGGGAGCTCGGCGCCGAGGTCATCGCCATCGGCGTCGAGCCGGACGGCTTCAACATCAACCGCGACGTCGGCTCGACCGCGCCCGCCGCCCTGGTCGGCAAGGTCCGCGAGCTGCGCGCCGACATCGGCATCGCGCTCGACGGCGACGCCGACCGGGTGCTGATCGTCGACGAGAAGGGGCAGGTCGTCGACGGCGACCAGCTCATGGCCGTCGTCGCCCGCTCGTGGAAGGAGGACGACCTCCTGACCCAGCCGGGGATCGTGGCCACGATCATGTCCAACCTCGGGCTGGAGCGCTACCTCGGCGGGATCGGCCTCTCGCTCGCCCGCACGGCGGTGGGCGACCGCTACGTGCTCGAGCACATGCGCGAGCACGGCTACAACCTCGGCGGCGAGCAGTCCGGCCACATCATCATGTCGGACTACGCCACCACCGGCGACGGGCTGGTGGCCGCGCTGCAGGTGCTGAGCGTGGTCCAGCGCAGCGCGCGGCCGGTGAGCGAGGTCTGCCACTGCTTCGACCCGCTGCCGCAGATCCTGAAGAACGTGCGCTATCGCTCCGGCGAGCCGCTGCGCGCCGACAGCGTCGTCACCGCGATCGAGCACGCCCGCGAGCGCCTCGGCAACGCCGGCCGCCTCGTCATCCGCCCGTCCGGCACCGAGCCGGTCATCCGCGTGATGGCCGAGGGCGACGACCGCGGCCTCGTCAACGACGTCGTCGACGCGGTCGTCGACGCGGTGACCCGCGCCGCGGCGTGAGCGTTTCGGCCTGAGCGATCCCGTCTTCCCTCCCCCCGGGGGGGGGGAGGGAAGACGGGCTGCGGCGACGACGCGCTTCCTGAGCCGATCTGAGAATGAACGTTCATTGACGTGAGAATGAACGTTCATTACACGGGGGCGGCACACAGGAATCCGCCATGGGCCTTTCCGTTTCCGATCCCGGCACCGCCCTCCGCCTCGCGGAGCTTCGCGCCGTGGCCACGCCGGCGAACCTCGCGCTCGTCGGGATCCTCGGGCTCGCTTGGGTCGCGCTGATCGGCTGGACCGGGGCCGGTCCCGACGGATGGCAGGCGCGGTCCTGTGCCGGGCTCGCGGTTCGTTCCGCTGCTTGCCAGGGCGTCCCGCCCGCGAAGGACGCGAGCCGCATCGTGCCCCACGTCTTGGCGGCGAGCCTCGCACGATGAGCGCCGGCAGCGCCGTCGCGGCGCGGATCGAGCCGTCGGCCCGGCGCGAGCACATCCTGGCGGCGGCCGAGGCCTGCTTCGTGCGCAACGGCTTCCACCGCACCACGATGCAGGACCTCGCCCGCGAGGCGGCGATGAGCGCCGGCAACGTCTACCGCTACTTCGCCTCGAAGGAGGACCTCGTCCTCGGGCTCGCCGAGTGCGAGCGCGCCCGCGGCGCCCTGCTCGTGGCCGAGCTGGAGCGCGACGGCGACCGCCGCGCGGCGCTGCTCGGCATCATCACCCGCTACTTCGTCTCGATCACCCGCGAGACCGCGATCCTGCGGGTCGACATCTGGTCGGAGGCGACGCGCAACCCGGCGATCGCCGCGATGACCGCGCGGGCCGAGGCCGAGGCGCGGGGCTGGTTCGTCGAGACCTTCGCCGCCCTGGCGCGGTCCCCCGCCTGCGACCCGGCCGCGCTCTACGCCCTGCTCGGCCCCCTGATGAAGGGGATCATCGTCGACCGGGCGCTGCTGCCCGGCTACGACCCGGCCGCCGCCGTCGCCCAGCTCCTCGCCCTGCTCGATGCGGGCCTCGACGGGCGCCTTCCCCTCGCCTCGACGCCCGCGGAGACCGGCCGATGACCGTTCGCGCCCATCGCCTCGGCCTCGCCGCCCTGGCCCTCGCGCTCCCCCTGTCCCTGCCGGCACGGGCCGAGACCGCCCCGGCGCCCGCCGCGGCGAGCCCCGCGCCCGCGGTCAGCGTGGTCGAGGCGGCGCGCCGCGAGATCGTCGAGAGCGTGGTCGTCACCGGCACGCTGGTGCCGCGCGACGAGATCCTGGTGACGCCCGAGATCGACGGCTACCGCGTCACCGAGGTCCTGGTCGAGGAGGGCGCGCGCGTCGCCCGCGGCCAGGTGCTCGCCCGCCTGTCGCACGACCTGATCGACCGCCAGCTCGCCCAGCAATCCGCCCTGGTGGACAAGGCCACCGCCGCCGTCCCGCAGGCCGAGAGCACCATCGAGCAGGCGGAAGCCGCCGCCGTCGAGGCGCGCCTCGCGTTCGACCGCGCCAAGCAGCTGATGCAGACCGGGAACGGCACGGCGGCGATCCTGGAAGGGCGCACCTCCACCCTGCGCCAGGCCGAGGGCAAGCTCGCCTTCGCCCGCAACGGCCTGGTCATTGCGAAGGCCGAGCTGGCCCAGGCGAAGGCGGTGCGCGACGAGCTGGAGCTGCGGCTCGCCCGCACCGAGATCCGCGCGCCGGAAGCCGGCATCGTCAACCGCCGCACCGCGCGCGTCGGCATCACCGCCTCGTCCGCGGCCGAGCCGCTGTTCCGCCTGATCGCCCGGGGCGAGATCGAGCTCGAAGGCGAGGTCGTCGAGACCAAGCTGCCGCTGCTGCGGGAGGGCCGCCCGGCCTGGATCGAGATCGGCGCGGGCGCACGCGTCCAGGGCAGCGTCCGCGCGGTCTACCCGGAGGTCGACCGGGCGAGCCGGCTCGGCAAGGTCCGCGTCCGGCTCGAGGCCGACCCGCGGCTGCGCATCGGCACCTTCGCCCGCGGCGCGGTCGAGATCGCCCGCACCCGCGGCGTCGCCGTTCCCCAGGCCGCGGTTCTCTACGGCGGCCCGGCGCGCAGCAGCGTCCTCGTGGTCGCCGGCGACACGGTCGAGGCCCGCCAGGTCCGCACCGGCCTGTCCGACGACGACGACATCGAGATCCGCAGCGGGCTCTCCGAGGGCGAGCGCGTCGTCGCCCGCGCCGGCAGCTTCCTGCGGGACGGCGACAAGGTCCGCCCCGTTCCGCTGGCGGCCGTTGCCCCGGCCGTGGCCGAGGCGCCGTCGCCCGAGGCGAGCGCCGACGCCGGCGCCCCCTGAGCCGACGCCGCCCCGCCAAGTGATGCAGAAGGAACGGGCCGCCCGATGCGCCTGAACGTCTCGGCCTACGCGATCCGCAACCCGATCGGGCCGCTGGTCCTGTTCCTCGTGCTGATCGTGCTCGGCCTCGTCAGCTTCCGCGGGCTCGCGGTGACGCGGATGCCGAACGTCGACGTGCCGATCGTCTCGGTGGCGATCACGCAGTCGGGCGCGGCGCCCTCCGAGCTCCAGACCCAGGTCACGAAATGGGTCGAGGACTCGATCGCCGGCGTGCGCGGGGTCAAGCACATCACCTCGGCGATCACCGAGGGCTCGTCCGTCACCACCGTCGAGTTCCGGCTCGAGGTGAACACCGACCGGGCCGTCAACGACGTCAAGGACGCGGTCTCGAAGATCCGCATCAACCTGCCGCGCACCATCGACGAGCCGGTGATCAGCCGGGTCGAGATCGCCGGCCTGCCGATCCTGATCTACGGCGTCACCGCGCCGGCGATGACGCCCGCCGACCTGTCCTGGCTCGTCGAGGACAGGTTCGCGCGCATCCTCCAGGGGGTGAAGGGCGTCGGCGGCGTCGAGCGGGTCGGGGGCGTGGCGCGCGAGATGCGCATCGAGCTGCAGCCCGACCGGCTGCTGGCGCTCGGCATCACCGCGGCCGACGTCAACCGGCAGGTGCGCCTGACCTCGGCCGACATGGCCGGCGGACGCGGCGAGGTCGGCGGGCGCGAGCAGTCGATCCGGACGCTGGCCGCCTCGCGGACGCTCGCCGACCTCAAGGCCACCTCCATCGTCCTGCCCGGCGGCCGCAAGGTGCGCCTCGCGGATCTGGCCACCGTGCGGGACGCGATCGAGGAGCCGCGCACCTTCGCCCGCTTCGACGGCCGGCCGGTGGTCGCCTTCGCGGTCTCGCGCGGCTCGGGCGCGAGCGACGCCGAGGTCGCCGCCGGCGTCGAAAGGAAGATCTCGGAGTTCGCGACCAGCTACCCCGACGTCAAATTCGAAAGGATCGACTCCTCGGTCTCGGCCACGATCGGCTCCTACGATTCGGCGATGCACACCCTGATCGAGGGCGCGGCGCTCGCCGTGCTGGTGGTGTTCCTGTTCCTGCGCGACTGGCGCGCGACGCTGATCGCGGCCTTGGCCCTGCCGCTCTCCGTGTTCCCGACCTTCTGGGCGATGGACGCGCTCGGCTTCACCCTGAACGGCATCAGCCTGCTGGCGATCACCCTGGTGACCGGCATCCTGGTCGACGACGCCATCGTCGAGATCGAGAACATCGTCCGCCACATGCGGATGGGCAAGTCCGCCTACCGGGCGGCGATCGAGGGCGCCGACGAGATCGGGCTCGCCGTCATCGCCATCACCGCGACCCTGATCGCGGTGTTCGCGCCGGTGTCGTTCATGCCGGGGATCGCCGGGCGCTACTTCATCCAGTTCGGGCTCACCATCGCGGTCTCGGTGTTCATGTCGCTGCTGGTCGCGCGGCTGATCACGCCGATGCTCGCGGCCTACTTCCTGCGCGACCACGCCCACCAGGCGGAGCGCGAGGGGCCGGTGATGCGCGCCTACGGCCGCCTCGTCGGCTGGTCGGTGCGCCACCGGGTGGTCACCCTCCTCGTCGGGCTGGCCCTGTTTGCCGGCTCGCTCGCCTCCACCGGCCTGCTGCCCTCCGGCTTCGTGCCGAAGCAGGACAACGCCCGCACCCTGTTCATGCTCGAGCTGGCGCCGGGCGCGCGGCTCGCCGACACCATCGCCGTGTCCGACCGGGTGGTCGCGCGCATCCGCGCCCTGCCCGAGGTGGTCTCGGTCTTCGTCGACGGCGGCCGGCAGGTCGGCGGCAAGCGGGAGACGCGGCTGGCCACGCTCACCGTCAACCTGACGCCGAAGAACGCCCGCGCCCAGTCGCAGGCCGCCGTCGAGACCGAGATCGCCGGGCTGATCGCGCAGGAGCCCGACATCCGCTCGTGGTCCCTGCGCGACTCGGGCCAGCGCGACCTCGCCCTCGTGGTCGGCGGCCCCGATGCCGGCGTGGTGACCGAGGTCGCCGCCAGGCTCCAGCGCGACATGGCCGCGATCCCCCATCTCGTCGCGGTGATGTCGACGGCGCCCCTGAACCGCACCGAGGTCCGCATCCGCCCGAAGCCCGGCGTCGCGGCCGATCTCGGCGTCTCGACCGACGCCATCGCCGAGACGGTGCGGGTCGGAACGATCGGCGACATCGGCCTGAACCTCGCCAAGTTCAACGCCGCCGACCGCCAGATCCCGATCCGGGTGCAGCTGCCCGACAGCGCCCGCGGCACGGTCTCGCGGCTGGAGAACCTGAAGGTGCCGGCCAACAACGGCACCGCGGTGCCGCTGGCGGCGGTGGCCGACATCGAGCTCGACCAGGGCCCGGGCGCGATCGACCGCTACGACCGCGTCGTGCGCGTGGCCGTGGAGGCCAACATGGAGGGCTCGGACGCGCTGGGCTCGCTGATCGCCCAGGCGCTGGAGACGCCGACCGCCAAGAGCCTGCCGCCGGGCGTCACCATCCGCCAGACCGGCGACGCCGAGATCATGGGCGAGGTCTTCTCCGGCTTCCTTCTGGCGATGGGCGCCGGCATCATGATGGTGTACGCCGTGCTCGTGCTGCTGTTCGGCTCGTTCCTGCAGCCGCTGACGATCCTGTTCTCGCTGCCGCTCTCGATCGGCGGCGCGATCCTCGGCCTGCTCGTGATGAGCATGCCGATCTCGATGCCGGTGGTGATCGGCATCCTGATGCTGATGGGGCTGGTGACCAAGAACGCGATCATGCTGGTGGATTTCGCCGTCGAGGAGATGGGACGCGGCGTCGATCCCGTTACCGCGATCGTCGAGGCCGGCCGCAAGCGTGCCCGCCCGATCGTGATGACGACGATCGCCATGGCCGCCGGCATGGTGCCCTCCGCGATGGCGCTCGGCGTCGGCGGCGAGTTCCGCGCGCCGATGGCGGTCGCGGTGATCGCCGGGCTGATCGTCTCGACCCTGCTCTCGCTGGTCTTCGTGCCGGCGGTGTTCCTGCTGATGGAGGGCTTGAGCCGCGTCCTCGGACGGGTGCTCGGCCGCTTCGTCGGCGCCCGCGACGAGGCCGGCACCGCGCCCGCGGCCCATCCCTCCCCTTCCCCCTGAGGAAACCGAATGACCGTCATGTCCGCCCGCGTCTCGACCTTCGCCCTCCTCGGCCTCGCCGCCGCCTCCGCCCTCGGGGCCAGCCCGGCGGCCGCGGCCGACCCCACCGGCACCTGGTTCACCGAGGACGGGCGCGCCCGGGTGCGGACCGAGCATTGCGGGCCGGGCGGCGCGAACCTGTGCGGCTACGTCGTCTGGGGCTCGAAGCCGCTGGGCGAGGACGGCAAGCCGAAGATCGACCGCTACAACCCCGACCCGAAGCGGCAGGCCCGGCCGCTCCTCGGCCACCAGATGATCCTCGGCCTGAAGCGCAACGAGGAGGGCCGGTTCGTCGGCAAGATCTACAACGGCGACAACGGCAAGTCCTACGACGTGACGATCTGGAGCGAGACCCCCGCCGAGCTGTCGGTGAAGGGCTGCCTGATCTCCGTGCTGTGCCAGACCCAGACCTGGACGCGGGTGGGCGACGTGGTGCCCGGCCAGCTCACCGCCGCGACCGACACCCCCGGCGGCCCGCGCTCGGACCCGGAATGGGCGGGGAAGCCCGGAGCCGCGCCGAAGCCCGCGGCCGCCAAGCCGGCGGGTGCGACCGCGCCGAAGTAGCGGCGCGGCGTTCTGGCGAACGCGCCTCGCCCCAAACCACCCCCTCATCCTGAGGTGCGGCCGCGCGGCGGCCGCCGCGAAGGAGCCTTCCAGTGGTCGCGCGATCCCCGGGAGCCTCCTTCCAGGCGTCCGCTTCGCGCAAGCACCTCAGGATGAGGGCGCGGGCGGGACGAGTGGCCGGAAGTTCCCGAGAACGGGCCCGCTGTCCGCGGCGGGTCAGCCGGTGGTTCCCGGCACGCGGGTCGATCGCGAGTTGAGCGTGCCGTGGCTTTCGGCCAGCGCCCGCGTCGCCGCCGCGACCGCCGCCGCGCCGTCGTCGAAGCCGCGCGTGGCCAACGCCGCGGCGAGGCCGTCGAGGGCGGCTTCGAGCTCGCGGGTCAGCACGTGCTCGCCGAGGGCGGAGAGCGAGCGTTGGGCGATGCCGGCGAGGCGGTCGGCCGTCGGCGCGGCGACGTGGCCGAGCAGGATCGCCAGGCTGTCCATCGCCTCGGCGAGGGTCTGGCACTGGATCGATTCCGAGGCGACGACGATCACCGCCTCCAGCGCATCGGTGGCCGCGGTCGGGGCGTGGTCGGCCAGGATCACGTGCGCGCCCAGTGCCTCCGGCGGGTCGACCTCGCCGGGGCTCCAGCGGGCGACGATGTCGCGCAAAGCCAGGAGGACGACGCGGCCGGGGCTGGGGTTCGACTTCGCGGTCGAGACCGAGGTCCAGGCGATGGTCGCGAGCTGGTGCAGGCCGTAGCCGGCATCGTGCCCGAGGTCGCGCCCGTCGTCGAAGGTGAGCGCCCGCCCGCACGCGGCCTCGACCGCCTCCCGCGCTTCCGCTTCCAGCACGAAGCCCGGCCGGGCCCGGATGTCGAAGAGCGGGTCGCCGAGCGCCCGGAAGGTGCCGACCGGAACCCGCATCCGAACCTCGACGGCGTCCGGCGCGGCGCGCGCGATCGCCGCCTGGATCCGGTCTGCGTCGAGGCCGACGACGTAGCCGCGCTCGGTCGCGCGCACCACCGCGCGGACGTCCCAGCCCGGCCGGGGCGTCCGGCGGGTGCGCGCGAGCAGGCGCTCGTCGTCGGCGCGGGCCTCGAGGATCTGCTCGTGGATGAACTGGACGATGCGCTCGGGCCGCATCTGATCGATGGTGTTGTAGAGCATCACGATGACGAGGCAGAGGGCGAAGGTCGTCATTACCAGCGCCAGGCTCGTGCCGAAGACCGGCCGGTGGAACTCGGTGTTGGTCACCAGGGTCATCAGCACGAAGACCGACAGGCCGACGAAGTAGCCGAAGTAGAACTGGTTGGTGCGCCGGGCCATGAACTGGTCGGTGACCTGCGCGGTGAGCGAGGCCGCGCCCTGCTGCACGGCGATGAGCAGCAGCGAGAAGGTGATCGACGTCACGGTGATGATGCTCGACGCCACGGTGGTGAGCAGGCCGCCGAGCGCGGCGCGGTCTCCGAGCAGCGCGCCGAGCCAGCGGAAGCCCGTGGGCGCCGCGCCGCCGGACCACGAGCGGTCGGCGAGGTAGACCAGCGCATTGAGCCCGACGAAGCCGACGATCGTCGCGAGCGGCAGTGCCAGGAACTGCCGGAAGGACCGCCGGACGGCGGCGACGACGCGGTTCGGGACCGTCTCGATGGCTGGCATGGTGGGTGGCGTCGCTCCTGTGTGCCCCCCCTATACGGACATCGACCCGAAAAGGACCGGCCGAAGCGCGAGAGCGACGGAAGCGGCCGCGCCTCAGGATGAGGGCGGTGGCTGGATCGCGGCCAAGGCCGTCGGCGACAGCCGGGATCGCCTCCTCGAAGGCGCCCTCAGGCGGTGCCCGCCAGCGCCGCGGCGTAGATCGCGCGCGCGTCGGCGCGGGTCACCGTCCGCGGGTTGTTCACCAGGAGCCGCGTCTGCTTCATCGCGTCGTCGGCGAGGCGGTCGAGGTCCGTCTCCGCGATGCCGACCGCCGCGAGCGAGGGCGGGACGCCGCAATCGCGGCAGATCGCGGCGAGCGCCGCGACGAAGCGGTCGGCCGCCTCCGCCGCCGGCCGGTCGCGGGCGTCCGGGTCGAGGATCGGCGCGAGCTCGGCGTAGAGCGCCCGCGCCTCCGGCAGGTTGAAGCGCAGCACGCCCATCAGCACCAGCGCGTTCGAGAGCCCGTGCGGCACGTGGAACAGCGCGCCGATCGGGTAGGCGAGCGCGTGCACCGCCGCCACCGGCGCGTTGGCGAAGGCCATGCCGGCGAGCATCGACCCGAGCAGCATCCCGGAGCGCGCCTCGACATCGCCGCCGTCGGTGCAGGCGATCCGGATATGGCAGGCGAGCAGCCCCAGGGCCTGCCGGGCGAGGCCGTCGGAGATCGGATTCTTGCGGTGGCGGCTGGTATAGGCCTCGATCGCGTGCACCATCGCGTCGATGCCGGTGGCCGCGGTGACGGCGGCGGGCAGGCCCAGCGTCAGCTCCGGGTCGAGCACCGCCCAGTCGGGCAGCAGGCGCGGGGCGACGACGCCCTTCTTCTCTTGCGTGGGCGTGGTGACGATGGCGATCGGCGTCACCTCCGATCCGGTGCCGGCGGTGGTCGGCACCAGGATCAGCGGCAGGCGCTCGCCCGTGGCGAGGCCGACGCCGTAGATCGCGTCCAGGGCGTCGTCCGAGCGGGCGAGGTAGGCCACGAGCTTGGCGGTATCGAGCGCCGAGCCGCCGCCGATCGCGAGCACCAGCTCCGCGCCCGACGCCCGCGCGAAGGCCGCCGCGGTCTCGACCACGTGGCTCGGCGGGTCGGCGACCACGTCCGCGAACACGTCGATGCGGCAGCCGGCCTGCGCCAGCGCCGCCTCGGCCGCCCGCGTCAGCCCGGCGGCGCGCACGCCCCGGTCGGTCACCAGCAGGATGGTTCGCGCGCCGAACTTGGCGACCAGCTCGGGGATCTTGCCCGCCGCCCCGGCCTCGAACAGCAGGTTCGGCGTGGTCTGGAACAGGAACGGGTTCATGGCCGGGAGCCTCGGCGGACGGATGTTTCGCCGCGCCAGCCTAACCGCTCGGCGCGCGATCGCCAGCGGCGACCCGGGATGCCGCGTCGGGGCGCTTCGGCCTCACCAGACCACCGCCTGCCCGTCGCGGCGCGGGTCGCTGGCGGCGGCGTAGCCTTCGACGCCGGGGTCGCCCATGCGCCAGATGAACTGGCCGGCGCCGAAATCCTGGTAGCTGTCCCGGATCACCGCGACCCGGTGGCCGCGGGCGACGAGGCCGTCGAGCGTGTCCGCCGGCATCGCGGATTCGGCGTTGATCTCGAGGCCCTGGTTGAAGCGCCAGCGCGGGGCGTCGCAGGCGGCTTGCGGGTTCTGGGCGTGGTCGATCATCCGCACCAGCGTCTGCACGTGGCCCTGCGGCTGCATGTTGCCGCCCATCACGCCGAAACTCATCACCGGGGCGCCCCCCTGCGTGAGGAAGCCGGGGATGATGGTGTGGAACGGGCGCTTGCCCGGCGCCACGCAATTCGGGCTCGCTTCGTCGAGGACGAAGCCGTAGCCGCGGTTCTGCAGCGACAGGCCCCACTCCGGCACCACCACGCCGGAGCCGAAGCCCATGAAGTTCGACTGGATGAAGCTCACCATCATCCCGGATTCGTCGGCGGCGGTGAGGTAGATCGTGCCGCCGCGCACCGGGTTGCCGGCGCCGAAATCCTGCGCGCGGCGCGGGTCGATCAGCTTGGCGCGGGACGCGAGGTAGGCGTCGTCGAGCATCGCCTCGGGGCTCACCCGCATCGCGGGCCCGTCGGCGACGTGGGCGTAGGTGTCGGCGAAGGCGAGCTTCATCGCCTCGATCTGCAGGTGCTGCGCCTCCGCCCCGTCCACCGCCATCCCGGCGAGGTCGAAGCTCTCGAGGATGCCCAGCGCGATCTGCGCGGCGATGCCCTGCCCGTTCGGCGGGATCTCGTGCAGCGTGTAGCCGCGGTAGTCCTTGCGCGTCGGCGTCACCCATTCCGGGCGGTAGGCGGATAGGTCCGCGAGCGTCATCGCGCCGCCGTTCGCGCCCGCGTGCCGCGCCATGGCCTCGGCGATCTCGCCCTCGTAGAAGGCTTTGCCCTTCGTCTCGCCGATGGCGCGCAGCGTCCGCGCGGCGGCCCTGAGCGTCACCAGCTCGCCGACATCCGGCGCGCGGCCGCGGGGCAGGAAGAACTCGGAAAAGCCAGGCTGGCGCACGAGGTCGGGGACCGCTGCCGCGGCGGCCCATTTCTGCTGCACCACGATCGGCGCGAGGTAGCCGCGCTCGGCGATCTCGATGGCCGGCTCCAGCAGGTCGGCGAAGGGCAGCTTGCCGAAGCGCTCGGACAGGGCGACCCAGGCGCCGACGGCGCCCGGCACCGTCACCGAATCCCAGCCGCGCATCGGCGGCCGCGTGGCCGGGCCGTATTTCCGGGCGAAGTAGTCCGGCGTCCAGGCGGCCGGCGCCCCGCCCGAGGCGTTCAGGCCGTGCAGTTCCTGGCCGTCCCAGAGGATGCAGAAGGCGTCCGAGCCGAGCCCGTTGCTGCACGGCTCGGTCAGCGTCTTCGCCGCGGCGGTGGCGATCGCCGCGTCGACCGCGTTGCCGCCCTTCCACAGCATCCGCATCCCGGCCTGCGCCGCCAGCGCGTGCGAGGTCGCGACCACGTTGCGGCCGAACATCGGCATGCGAATCCAGGGATAGGCGGAGGTCCAGTCGAAGGTTTGCGACATGTCGGGTCAGCTCACTGAGGGTCGGCGCGTGACGTCCGGGTTTCGATAAGGGGTGATCCCTTGTCCGGGGCCGAGGGCGAAGCCCGGTCGGTTCGTCGGGCTCCGCCCGGCCCCCGCCGAAGGGACGATCCCATCGGACTTCCCTTCGTTGCGACGCAGGATTCGTGCGCGGATCAGCGCGCCTGCATGCGCAACGCGCCGTCGAGGCGGATGGTCTCGCCGTTGAGCATCGGGTTGCGGACGATCGCCAGCACGAGGTCAGCGTATTCCTCCGGCCGGCCGAGGCGGGCGGGGAAGGGCACCGCGGCCCCCAAGCTGTCCTGGACGTCCTGAGGCAGGCCGAGCAGCATCGGCGTGCCGAAGATGCCGGGCGCGATCGCGCAGACGCGGATGCCGAGCGGCGCGAGCTCGCGGGCCGCCGGCAGCGTCAGCCCGACGATGCCGGCCTTCGAGGCGGCGTAGGCGGCCTGGCCGACCTGTCCCTCGTAGGCGGCGATCGAGGCGGTGGAGACGATCACCCCACGCTCGCCCCCGTCGAGGGGATCGAGCCCGGCGGCGCCCGCCGCCACCAGCCGCATCAGGTTGAACGAGCCGACGAGGTTGACCTGGATCACCCGGGCGAAGCCGTCGAGCGAGGCCGGGCCGTCGCGCCCGACGATGCGGGCGGCCGGGGCGATGCCGGCGCAGTTGACGAGGATGCGGGCGGGGCCGTGCGCCTCGGCCGCCCGCGCCACGGCGGCCTCGGCGCTCGCCGCGTCCGCCACGTCGCAGGCGATGCCGATCCCGCCGAGCGTGGCGGCCCGGGCTTGCGCCGCTGCCCCGTCGAGGTCGAGCAGCGCCACCCGCGCGCCGGCCTCGGCCAGCGCCTGCGCCGTCGCCGCCCCGAGCCCGGAGGCGCCGCCCGTCACGATCGCCGAGAGACCCTGGATCCGCATCGCCCGCTCCCGCCAAGCCCCGCGCGCGCGGCGCGGAGCCCGATGTCTAGCGGAACGAGCGGCGGGCGGAAGAGGCCGGCGCAACATGCTTTTCCCTCCCCCCGCAGAGGGGGGGAAGGGCGGCACGTCCCCGTTCGGGTCGGGCGCGCTGCGAAAGCCGCCTCAGCGCGGCGGCGGCTCGTTGTACATCGGAACGTTGTCGTTGCGCGGCAGGTAGGCGCGCACGACCGGGCCGTAGACGCGCGGCCCGGCATAGGCGCCGTACCGGCGGTCGAGGCCGGCCGGGGGGAGGGGGCGATGCGCGAGGCGGCGCGGCGCGGCGCGCGGGGCCGCCTCGGCGTAGCCCGGCCCCTCGGCCGCGGCGGGGCCGGCGAGCGACAGCGTCGCCAGCAGGCCCGCGAGGGTGACGAGGGGGAGCGAGATCCGAACGGGCATGATGGGTTTCCGACGCGTAGGGAAGCGAGGATCGCCGCGCGATGCGCTGACTCGGTCGGCGAGCTAAGCGCTCAGAACTTCACGCCGAGGGCGCCGCGGACCGTGTTGACGTTCATCTTGTTGTCGCCGAAGGCGCTGAACCATACATACTGGTATTCGGCGCGTAGAAACACGTTCTGTGTGATCGAGACATCGACTCCCGCGCCAAGCGCGCCGCCGAGAGCGAACTTCTCCTTCAAGCTACCGCCACTTTGCACCAGCGTTGCAACGAGGGTGTTCCGCGTCGAGTCGGTGTATTGTGCGGTCGCGACGTTGACGGTATCGCCAACGAGAGCTCGACCATACGCAAGTCCGCCTGTCACGAAGGGCAAGAACTGACCGTAGGCATACCCGGCACGAGCCCGGATTGTTCCGTAATCTTCCAAAGTAGCGCGCGCCGCCGTGTGAACGAAGGCATCGTAGAAGTAGTTATCCTTCGTCGTCACGTTGCGGGTGAGGCTGTCCTCCGATCGCGCCTTCTGATTGGCGTTCGTGTAGTCGACCTCTATACCGAAAACGGCATCGTCGATTTGGATGTTGTAGCCGGCAAATCCGCCGAACGAGACGTCGTGCGCACGCCCAGGGCGAAGCGTGTTCCACCGCGAAACATCGAACTCGTTCTGGATCGTGGATGTCCGCAAGATGTGCGCGATGTCGGATTGTCCAGCACTTCCGAAGTTGAAGCTTGTCGTGCTGTACCCGCCGTGCCCGCCGACATACACGCCGCTCCAGTCGATCGCCGTGACCGCGACCGGCGGGTCGTAGTCGGGGCCGCGGAGGAAATCGTAGTCGAGGTCGGCGGCGCGGGCCGTGGTCGGGCCGGCCAGGCTCAGGGCGGCAAGAAGTGCGCGGGAAGTCTTACGCATCGCGGTCGTCCTCGGGGCGGCAACACGACCGCACTACGAAACCTGTTCTCTCTTGATAGGAGAGTAACCTTAATGGCTGGTTTCGATATCGGCCGGCGTGCCGTGTCAATGCGGGGATGCGACGCGAAAACCGGAACGAAGACGGGATTTTACCGCACGCCCGCGCCCGGCGACCGGGCCGAGGCTTCGATCTGCGGATCGCGACGCCACCCCGACCGCCGACGCCCGTCGCTTCGGGCGTCGGCTCGCCCGCCGTGCCGCGGACGAGCGCCGGCATATGACGGTCGCGAGGTGGGAAATCCGATACCGCCCGGGGGCGGTCACGCCCCCGATCCAGCCATCTCTCCGCAGGGCAAGGGGCCGCGCGAGGCCCGCGGCCGCTTCGCGGCCGTCGGCGATCGCCCGGTCGCGGATCAGTTGCCGTAGGCGCTGCCGCCGAGACCGGCGAGGCTCGGGCCGCTGCCGAAGCCGCCGAGGTCGTAGCGCAGGCCGAGGCGGAACTCGTTGGCGGCGATGTCCTTCAGCCGCGTGCCGGCGTTGTAGGCGTCGAGCCCGCTCTTGGCGTTGCCGAAATCGACGTAGCGATAGGCCGCGTCCAGGCTGAAGCCGCCGCCGATCGCGTAGGAGACGCCGCCGGTCAGCGCCCAGGCGAGCGAGGCGACCGAGCGGTTCGGGCGCGCCACGGCGGTGCGCAGGCCGGTGCCGGGGTTGCCGTCGCAGGCGTCGACCGTGCAGGTGGTCTGGGTGTAGCCCCGCGCCACGCCCATGTCCGAGAGGCCGATGCCGGCGCCGACATAGGGCGTCAGCCCCCACCAGGTGCCGAGGTCGGCGTAGACGTTGACGAGGGCGGTGAGCGCGGAGACCTGGGCCGCCTCGACATTGTAGCCGGTGGCGAAGTTCGAGCGCGAGGAGGCGGCGCCGTAGCGGGCCGGCTCGCGCTGGTCGACGGTCGCGTCGACGCGCAGCCACGGGGTGATCCGGTAGCCGACGCCGCCGCCGTAGCCGGCCGCATCGCTCAGGCGCAGGCCGACGAGCGGCGGCATGCCCGGGTCGTTCGCGTCCGCCCGGGTGTCGTCGTGCGGGCGCGCGTAGGCCGATTCGGTGAAGTCGGCCCGCAGGTACCAGCCGCCGCCGACCGCGACCGGCGGCGCCATCGGCGGGGGCGGGGGCAGCAGGTCGGCGGCCTCGGCGCGGCCGATCCCGAGGAGAAGCAGCGCCGCGGCGGCGAAGCGGCGTTCGAGCGCAGCCATGGGGAAAGTCCTCACGCAAGATCAACGGTTGCATCCCGTAGGACGACTTGACGAGGACTCTAAACCCCAAATCTTGTGAACGGCTTAACCGTATTTCTTGGTCAGTGGCGTGCGTCTCGACCCTGAAACGAAAGAAGACGGCGCGGATCGGATCCGCGCCGTCTTCGATGTCGAGGCCGTGCAGGTTCGGTACGTGTCTCAGTACTTGCGGACGAGCGGGCCCGGGGCCGGCTGATAGTCGGGCACCAGCGGCGGCAGCGGCGCGGCGACGAGGCCGCCGAGCAGGTAGCGCACGCCGATCTTCACGTCGTGGGCCTCGATGTCCTTGATCTTCACGCCGGCTCCGGCCTCGCCGCAGCAGGTGGAGAAGCTGGCGCCGGTCGAGGCGTGGCCGAGGTTCAGGTAGCGGTAGGCGAGCTCGACCTTGAAGGCGTCGGTGACGTTGTAGGCGAGACCGGCATGGAGCGCCCAGGCGAAGCTGCCGGTGGTCTTGTCCTTGTACGACTTGGTCGTCGCCTGGCTGTTGTAGACCGGCGTCGCGTTGCCGTTCGCGTCGACCGTGTAGGTCGGGGTGTAGTTGTAGGTCGGCGGGGCGCAGGGGCAGCCGCCGTATTGCGGGTTGCCGTAATCGTAGGCGTAGGTCGGGCTGGTGAACTGGCCGTTCGTGCCGTAGCCGGAGACGTGGTTGAAGGCGTAGCCGGCGCCGGCGCCGATGAACGGCGTGATGCCGTACCAGGTGCCGAGGTCGAAGTAGGCGTTGGCGAGGACGACGGCCGAATCGAAGTGGCCGCTCGACTTGTTGATGCCGTACGAGCCGAGGCCGTTGTCGTAGTCGGGCCCCCTGTAGTACTCGCTGCCGCGCAGGCCGGTGGAGTAGCGGTACTCGCCGGTCACGTCGCCGCGCAGGAACGGGGTGAACTGGTAGCCGACGCCGACCCCGGCGAAGCCGCCGCCGCCGACCTCGTTGCCGTAGGAGCGGTTCGCCTCCGGGTAGCCGGCATAGTCGTAGGACGTGCTGTACTTCGCCCGGTCGTAGACGCTGGCCCCGACGTCGCCGCGCAGGTACCAGCCGCCGCCGACCTCGATCGGCGGGGCATAGGGCGGCGGGGGCGGGGGCGGCAGCAGGTCGGCGGCTGCGGCCAGTGAGGGCGCGCCGACGCTCGCCGCGAGCGTCAGGGTGCGCACCAAAGCGACGAGCTTGGAGCGGGCCATAAGAATTCCTTCACGCTTAAATGTGCCGGAAGCTTTCGGTGCCGGCTCTGGTGACCTCCCGGACCATGGCGGCAAGGTCTTAAAGCTGGCTTAACGTTAAAACTTAGCGTTATGGATTGTTTGAGGTGCGCAATCCTGCACGTCGCCGATGCGGTCCTGCGGACACAATCGCCGTTCCGGGCGTTGCCTGCACAGCCTCCACCGAGCGAGATTGACATGACGCGCCTGTTCATCGCCGACGTCCGGACCCCGTCCGGCCCGCGCCCCCTGGTCACGGTGCGCGCGGCCTCGGAGGCCGAGGCGCTGCTGTTCCTCGAGGCGCACTACCCCGAGGACCGGATCGAGGCGGTGGCCGAGCCGGGCGAGTGGGCCAGCGATGCCGCGACCGGATCGAACCCCGGCGACGTCCGCGAGCATCCCGGCAGCACCTGGCCGACCAGCCTGTCGCGGGCGCCCGCCGGGCCCTGAGCGGTGCTGCCGGAGGACGTGCGCGCCCTCGCGCTGATGCTGCCGGAAGCGATCCCCGGCGCGCACAAGGGCAACCCGGATTTTCGCGTGGGCGGCCGGGTCTTCGCGACGCTGTGGTCCGAGGAGGACCGGCTGGTGCTGCGGCTGTCGCCGGAGGACCAGGAGCGCCTGCTGGAGGCCGAGCCGGACCTGTTCTCGGCCATCGACGGCGCCTGGGGCCGTCGCGGCTGGACCAACCTCGACCTCGACGCCTGCGAGGAGGAGATTCTGCGGGACGCCCTGCTCGCCGCCTGGCGCGCCACGGCGCCGGCCGGGCTGGTCTCGGTCTACGAGCCGACGGCGTGAGGGCGGCCGCTCCGCGAGCCGGTGCTGAGCGCCGCCCGCTTGCGTCATTCGGCCCGGCGCCGTGGTGGTGATCGGGACCGCCCGGCGGCCCGTCGATCGCCGGGCGGGTCGTCGGGCTCGCCTCAGGCCTCAGCGAGCAGCTTGGCCGCGAACGCACCGAGCATGCCGCCCATCAGCCAGCGCTGCGCCCGCATCCAGGACGGGCGCCGGGCGAGGCCGGCCGCCAGCGCCCCGGCCGTGGTGGCGATGACGACGCCGAAGGCGAGGTTGAGGGCGATGTGCATCAGGCCGAGCACCAGGGTCTGAGCCAGCACGCTGCCGTGGCCGGGGATCACGAATTGCGGCAGCCGCGCGAGGTAGAGCAGCGCCGCCTTGGGGTTCAGCAAGGTCGTGGCCAGCCCCATCGCGAGCACCCGGCATGGGCCGGCCTGCGGCAGGTCCGCGGCCTGGAACGGCGAGACGCCCCCGGGGCGCACTGCGGACCAGGCGAGGAGCAGCAGGTAGGCCGCCCCGGCGAGCCGCAGGGCATCGTGGGCGTAGGGCACCGTCGCAAGCAGTGCCGTGATCCCGAAGGCGGCGCAGGTCATGTAGAGCAGAAACCCTAGCGCGCTGCCCACCAGCGAGACCAAGCCGGCCCGGCGCCCCTGCGCGATCGAGCGCGAGATCAGGTAGATCATGTTCGGCCCCGGCGTGATCGCCAAGCCGAGGATCACCGCGCCGTAGGCGACGAGGGTGGGATGGTCGGGCATCGTCGGGCTCCTGCCGCACGCTTCGTGGCGGCGCAGCCCCGGATTTCCCATCCGCCCTTCGATCGGTAAAATACCATCTCAAGATCCCTGTGATACGGCTGGGCTATCGAAGTGACCGTGGACGTCCGGTTGATCCGGCACCTCTGGCTGTTCCTGGCGGTGGCCGAGGCACGGCATTTCGGGCGTGCCGCCCAGCGGCTCGGCATGTCGCAGCCCCCGCTGAGCGAGGGCATCCAGACCTTGGAGCGGATGCTGGGCGCGCGGTTGTTCGACCGCGACCGCCGCGGCGTGCGGCTCACGCCCGCGGGCGCCGCGATCCTGCCGGCGGTGCAGGTCTTCGCCGGCCAGGTGGAGCGCTTGGAGCGGGCCGTGCGCGAGGCGGTCGCAGGCCGGACCGGCACGCTGACCGTCGGCGCGATCAACTCGGCGCTTCTGGAGGACTTGCCGCCGATGGTGGCGCGCCTGCGTGCGGCCCGGCCGGGGCTGACGATCGCCGTGCGCGAGATCGACAGCGTCGAGGCGGTGCCGCTGATCGAGGCGGGCGAGATCGATCTCGCCTTCGCGCGCCTGGAAGGGGAACTCGGCCCGAACATCCGCTCGCGGCCGGTCGCCACCGATCGTCTCGCCGTCGCCCTGCCGCGCGATCACCGGCTGACCGGCATGGCGGCGGTCCCGCTGGCGCTGCTGGCCGATGCGGATTTCGCGATGTTCGCTTGCCGCTCCAGCCCGGTCTACTTCGACCGGGTGACGGCAGCCTGCCACGCGGCGGGGTTCGCGCCGCGCATCGTGCACGAGGTCCGCGCCGTGACCTCGCAGATCGCCTTCGTGGCCTGCGGGCAGGGTGTTGCGCTGGTGCCCCTGCGCTTCGAAGGGCTCGCCCCGCCCCAGGTCGTGATCCGACCGCTGGCCGAGAACGTCGAGATCGTCGCGGCGGCCCTGGTCTGGTCGGACGCCCGCAGCAATCCTCTTGTCGACGCGGCCATCGCGTCGTTCACGGAGCCGACCGGATGAGGCTTCCCACCCCGAGCCGTCCTTCCGGTCACGACACCGGGCCCGACCGGAGCCGCCGCCGCTACAGCCGGAAATCCTCGCCGAGGTAGAGCCGACGCGCGTCGGCGTTGGCGACGATTTCCTCCGGGGTGCCCTCGGTGAGGATGCGGCCGGAATGGGCGATGTAGGCGCGGTCGATCAGGCCGAGCGTCTCGCGGACGTTGTGGTCGGTGATCAGCACGCCGATGCCGCGCTGCTTCAGGTGCTTGACGAGGTCCTGGATGTCGCCGACCGCGATCGGGTCGATGCCGGCGAAGGGCTCGTCGAGCAGCATGAAGGTCGGCGACGAGGCCAGCGCCCGGGCGATCTCGCAGCGCCGCCGCTCGCCGCCCGAGAGCGCGATCGACGGGGACTTGCGCAGGCGCGCGATGTCGAATTCCTCGAGCAGCGAATCGAGCTTCCTCGCCCGCGCCTTGCGGTCGGGCTCGGCGACCTCGAGCACGGCGCGGATGTTGTCCTCCACCGTCAGCCCGCGGAAGATCGAGGCTTCCTGCGGCAGGTAGCCGATGCCGAGGCGCGCGCGCTGGTACATCGGCAGGTGGGTGATCGCCAGGCCGTCCAGCGTGATGTGGCCGCGGTCGGCCGCCACCAGCCCGGTGATCATGTAGAAGATCGTGGTCTTGCCGGCGCCGTTCGGCCCGAGCAGGCCGACCGCCTCGCCGGTCCGCACCGTGAGCCCGGCCTCGTGCACGACGGTGCGCGCGCCGTAGCTCTTGCGCAGGCCGCGGACGCTGAGGATGCCGGGGCCGCCCTCGACCTCGGACGGCGCAGCCTCGGGCCGGGCGCGGCCGAGCACCCGCCCGAGCCAGGACGGGCGCGGGCTCGCGGTCTCGGACCGGTGCGGGGAGAGGGCCTGACCGCCGGGGACGCCGATCGAACCGCTCAATTGGCCTGGGCCCGCGTCTTGCCGTCGGACTTGCCGTCGCCCTTGGCGGCATCCGTCTTGGCTGCGTCACCCTTGGCTGCGTCGGCCGGCTTCGGCGCGGTCCTGGCGATGCCGGCGGGCTGCGCGCAGCCCTTGGCGGGCTTGTCCTTCTCGGCCTTCTCGCCCGGCACGAACAGGGCGGAGACGCGCCCGCCCGGCACCGGGTCCATGTTCGCGCGGCCGGTGTTCATGTCGTAGACGAGGCGTTGGCCGCGGGTGACGTTCTGGCACTGGCTCAGCACGACGTTGCCGGTGAGCACGATGCGCTTGGCTGCCTGGTCGAACACCGCGCTGTCGCCGGTGGCGACCTGGTCCTTCTGCACCACCGTGACCGGGCCGGCGCATTCCACCTTCTGGATGCCGTTCTCGCCCATGCCGGCCGCATCCTTCGGCTTGTCCTCGGCCTCCGCGGCCGGGCTCGCCTTGTCCTTGGCGTCCTTGTCCTTGCCGCGCTTGTAGTGGACCGTCATCGTCGAGCAGCGGATGGTGCTCTCGCCCTGCACGGCCACGACGTTGCCGGCGAAGATCGCCTTGCTCTCGCGGTCGAACACGTCGAGCCGGTCGGCGTCGATCTTGATCGGCTCCTTGCCGCCGCCCATCGATCCGAACGGCGAGGTCGGATCCTTCTTCGGCGCCGCCGCGACGGCCGGCTTCTCGGCCCGGGCGGGCGCGACCGGCAGCGCAACGGAGAGAAGCGACGCGGCCGCGAAGGCGGCGGCGAGCCGCGCCGGCAGACCGGACAGGCCGGTCATGGGCGGCCGTCCGTCGGCTCGGCCGAGGAGGTGAGGACGCGCAGGGGCGCCTTGGCCGGCTCGGCCTTGTCGTCGGCCTTCGCGTCCTTGGCCTTGTCCTGGTGGAACACGGTGTGGACGTTGCCGATGAACGAGATCACGCGGCCGTTCTCGACCACGTCGAGCCCGTCGGCGACCACCTGGCCGCTCGGCACCGACACGGTGACGGTCTCGGCGGATTTCACGCTGCCGGCCTTGAAGTCGACGGCGGCCGATTGCAGCCGCGCCTCCTCGCCCTTGTCGGTCCAGATCCGGATGTCCTGCTTGAGGTCGAGCGCCTCGCGGGTGGTGTCGAACAGCCCGGTCGCCGCCTCGATCCAGGCGAGGCCGCCCTTGTCGTCGGTGGCGACGTGGCCGCGCATCGCCTCGAGCTCGATCAGGCTCGGCTTGCGCATGTCCTGCAGCGCGGCGGTGGCGGTGACCTCGTAGCCGCGGTCGCCCTTGCGGAAGCCGGAGAGCTTCGGGTTCTCCATCCGCACCTTGGTGCCCGACAGCGTCACCGGCCCGACGCTGACGCCGGGGATGACGGCCGCGAACGGGTTGAACAGCCAGGCTCCGAGCGCGATCACCGCGCCGCCCGCGACCAGGGGCAGCACCCGGCGCAGCGTGCGCACCTGGGCACTGTGGCGATGGGCGCGCGCATGGGCGCGGGTGCGGCGCAGGTCGGTCCGACCGCTCGCCTGGGCGTACCCGTTCATCTCGACCGCGTCGACGACCTGCATGACGATTCCGATGCGCGACGCTGGGGCGATGCGCCCGCGAGCCCGGCCCCGACGCTTCGCGCGCCGCGCCGACTCGTCCGGGATGCGCCCGGCCGATGGCGAAGTTATGGCCCAAGCGTTTCCGAATGTTCAACTGTCGCCTGCATCCGGAAGCCGTGCGGGCGAGGATTCGGCGGACGCGCCGTGCGTTCGCGCACGGCGATGGCGTGGCCGTTCCCGGATGGCGTGCGCTGCCGGCGCCCGACCCGCGCGGGCCGCTGTCGGACTGTCCTGCGACGCCCGATCGCCCGTCCCTCCCGCCCGGCGGGGGGAAGGGCGCCTTTCCCGTTCGAGAGAGGCGGCGCGGTGCGTGGCGCGATCGATCCGGCGCCGAGACCCCGCGCAGCCGCGAACCGACGGGCCGGGCAGGAAGGCGTCGCGGCGACGCCCCCGAGGCGGGACGCAGGCCGGACGAGGCCCGGCCTGCCTCGGCCGCCTTACGCCTGCGCGGCGTCCGCCGGCGCGCCGGCCTTCGGGCCGCCCTTGGCGACGCCGACCAGGGCCGGGCGCAGGGTCCGGTCTCCGATGACGTAGCCGGACTGGACCACCTGCACGACGGTGCCGGCCGGCACCTCCGGGTCGGGCACCTCGAACATCGCCTGGTGGCGGTTCGGGTCGAAGCGCTGGCCCTTGGGCTCGACCACCTTCACGCCGTGGCGCTCCAGGGTCTTGGCGAGATCCCGCTCGGTCAGCTCGATGCCGTCGATCAGGCCCTTCAGGGCGCCCTCGGCCGAGGCCCGCGCCTCGGCCGGGACGCTGTCGAGCGCGCGGCGGATGTTGTCGGCGACGTTGAGCACGTCGCGGGCGAAGTTGGTGACCGCGTAGGTCCGGCCGTCGGCGACCTCGCGCTCGGTCCGGCGGCGCAGGTTCTCCATCTCGGCCAGCGTGCGCAGCGTGCGGTCCTTCAGCTCGTCGCGCTCGGCGGTCATCGCCGCGAGCTTCGCGTCGGCGGCCGACCCGTCCTGGGACGCGGGGGCGTCGTGCGGCGCCTCGTGCGCCACGCCGGCCCCGGCCTCGACCGTGCTCTGGCGCGGGTCGTCATGCTGCATGTCGTTGCTCGTCATCGCGAAAAGGGCTCGCCGGGTGATTTCGGGGTCGGCGTTGATATCAGGCGCGCGGGCCGCGAAATCAACCCGGCGAAGCACATCACGCCTCCCGCGGCGGCGGCGCGGCGACGAGCGCCTCGAGCCCTTCGGCCTTCATCACCGCCACGTCGCCGGCGAAGACCTCCATCACCGCGCTGCGGATCGCCGCCTGGCGGTCGGGCTGGGTGACGCGGGTGCCGGTCAGGTCGGTGACGTAGAACACGTCCACCGCCCGCTCGCCGAAGGTCGCGACATGCGCCGAGGTGATGTTGAGGTTGAGGCGGTTCAGCGCCGTGGTCAGCTCGTAGAGCAGGCCCGGCCGGTCGAGGCCGGTGACCTCGACCACCGTCTCGCGGCTGGACAGCGCGTTGTCGATCGCCACGTCCGGCGGGACCAGGAAGGTCTTGGCCCGGCCGGTGGAGGGCGGGTGCTTGTCGGCCACGAGCTCGGCGATCTTGATCTCGCCCTTGAGCGAGCGCTCGATCGAGGCGGTGATGCGCCGGCCGCGGCGCATCTCGTCCTCGTCGCGCTCGAAGGCGCGGGAGATGAAGATCGAATCGAGGGCGAAGCCGTCGCTGGTGGTGAAGGCCTGGGCGTCGACGATGTTGCCGCCGGCCGCCGCGCAGGCCCCGGTGACGATGGCGAGCAGCCGCGGGTGGTCGGGCGAGTACACCGTCAGCTCGGTGACGCCGCGGACCGGATCGGTCTCGACGTCGGTGGCGCTGGTGCGGCCGGCCTCGATCGCCTGGCGGATGAAGCCGGCGTTCTTGAACTGGCGCACGCCGTCGACCTTCAGCCAGTAGGCCTGGTTGTGGCGCGCGGCGTAGGCGTCGAACACCTCCGACGACCAGTCGGGCAGCTGCTCGCGCAGGCCCATCTGGATCAGCCGGACGCGGTCGGTGCGGGCGATCTCGGAATGGCCGCCCGACAGCACCACCTCGGTCTCGTCGTAGAGGGTGCGGATCAGCGTGCCCTTCCACGCGGTCCAGACGCCGGGGCCGACGGCGGTGATGTCGGCGACGGTGAGGATCGTCAGCAGGCGCAGGCGCTCCAGCGTCTGCACCACGGCGGCGAACTTCTCGATGGTCTTCGGATCCGAAAGGTCGCGGCTCTGGGCGGTCATCGACATCAGGAGATGGTGCTCGACGAGCCAGGCCACCGTCTCGGTCTCGGCCTGGGTCAGGCCGAAGCGCGGGCACAGCTTCTGCGCGATCGCCGCGCCGGCGATCGAGTGGTCCTCGGGCCGGCCCTTGGCGATGTCGTGGAGCAGGATCGCCACGTAGAGCGCGCGCCGGTTGTGGATCGCGTTGACCAGGCGCGAGACCAGCGGGAACTGCTCCTCGGTGCGCCCGGAATCGATCGCCGCGAGCACGCCGAGCGAGCGCAGCAGGTGCTCGTCCACCGTGAAGTGGTGGTACATGTTGAACTGCATCATCGCGACGATGCGGCCGAAATCCGGGATGAAGCGGCCGAGCACGCCGGCCTCGTTCATCTGCCGCAGCACCGATTCCGGCGAGTTCTTCGAGGTCAGGATCTCGAGGAAGAGGCGGTTGGCCTCCTCGTCGGCGCGCAGCGCGTGGCCGATCAGGCGCAGGGAGCGGTTCGCCAGGCGCTTGGCGTCGGGATGGATCGCGAGGTTGTGCCGG
The DNA here is from genome assembly GCF_022829325.1 of Methylobacterium sp. J-092. Taxonomy (NCBI): domain Bacteria; kingdom Pseudomonadati; phylum Pseudomonadota; class Alphaproteobacteria; order Hyphomicrobiales; family Methylobacteriaceae; genus Methylobacterium; species Methylobacterium sp. J-092. The sequence continues at coordinate 34,984 of NZ_JAKSXU010000202.1, forward strand.
TCGGCGAGCCAGAACAGGCGCAGGAGGTTGACCGGATCGCGCTCGAACGCGTCCTCGGCGCGGACGTTGACCCGGCCGTGGTCGAGCCAGAAATCCTCCGCCTCGATCGCGGTGGCGCGGAACCGGTCGCGGAACTTGCCGATCCAGCGGTCGAGCACCGGCGTGCGCTTGGCGTGGCGCGCCTCCAGCTCGGCGCAGACGATGGCGGTGAGGTCGCCGACGTCCTTGGCGATCAGGAAGTACGCCTTCATGAAGCGCTCGACGCCCGACAGCCCGCCGCGCGGCCCGAAGCCGAGGCGCTCGGCGATCTTCGGCTGCAGCCCGAAGGACAGCCGCTCCTCCGCGCGCCGCGTGACGAAGTGCAGGTGGCAGCGCACCCGCCACAGGAACTCGTCGCAGCGCTCGAACAGGCGGTACTCCTCCGCCGTGAACAGGCCGGCGGCGACGAGCTCGACCTGGTCGCGAACCCGGTAGGTGTACTTGGCGATCCAGAACAGGGTGTTGAGGTCGCGCAGGCCGCCCTTGCCGTCCTTGACGTTGGGCTCGACCAGGTAGCGCGAGGAGCCGGCCTTGGTGATGCGGCCGTCGCGCTCGCGCAGCTTGGCCTCGACGAACTCGTGCGCGGTGCCCATCACCAGCTCGGCGTCGAAGCGCGTCACCAGCTCCTCGAACAGCACCCGCGTGCCGAACAGGAAGCGCGCCTCCAGGAGCGCCGTGCGGATCGTCATGTCGGCGCGGGCCTCGCGCAGGCATTCCTCGACCGAGCGGGTGGCGTGGCCGACCTTCAGCTTGAGGTCCCACAGCACGTAGAGCATCGCCTCGACGACGCTCTCCGACCATGCGGTCTGCTTGTAGGGCAGCAGGAACAGGAGATCGATGTCGGAGCCCGGCGCCATCGTGCCCCGGCCGTAGCCGCCGGTCGCCACCACCGCGAGCTGCTCGCCGGTGGAGGGGTTGTCGTTCGGATAGAGCCGCCAGACCACCGCGTCGTGGATCGCGCGCACCACCGCGTCGGTGAGGTTCGACAGGGCGCGGGCGCAGCGCATGCCGTCCCGGTCCTTCAGAAGCTGCGCCTCGGCCGCCGCGTGGCCGGCCTCGATGACCCGCTTCAGCTCCGGCACCAGAACGGCGCGGAGCTTCGTCGGCTCACGAGCCTCGCGATCCAGGGCATCCAGAACCTTGTCCAGGGCAGCGACGGCATCGAACATGGGTACCCGTTAGCATGAACTGCCGGTGCTGCCAGCGGGGACGGGCTTCCGGACCGGCGCGCGGCGTCGAGCCAGGGTCCTCGAGCCGGGGCTCGTCAACGAAGGGCCTCGGGCGAGGGGCCGCGAGCAAGAGCCACGCCGAAGCCACGCTCGATCCGGATCCGCCGGAGCGGGCGGGGTGCCGGTGGGCGAGCTTTGACGCGCCGTCCCGGGGATCGTATATACGAAGGCGATACGTTGATGCGAGCGCGGCACGGTGCCGTTCGAAGCTTGGTCACAGCCATGCCAGGAGAGGTGCGCGTGATCGTTCAGTTCTCCCGATGGGGCAACAGTCTCGCCCTCCGCATTCCGGCGCAGATCCTGCGAGACGTCGGCGCTGCGGAAGGCAGCACGGCCGAACTGAGTGTCGAGGAGGGGCGGATCGTCATCGCGCCGCGCGCAGAGCCGCCGCGCTACACCTTCGACGGCCTGCTTGCCGGCATCACCAAAGAGAACCTGCACGACGACCAGTTCGAGGGGCGGACGGTCGGTGACGAGATCTGGTGAGCCGCCCTATTGCCCTGATCTCGGCGACCTGATCTTTCTCGAGTTCAGTCCGCATCTTGGGACCGAGCAGGGCTTCACCCGGCCCGGGCTCGTTCTCACGCCGCGGTCCTACAACGGCCTCGTCGGGCGCTGCTTCGCGTGTCCGGTCACCAGCCGCGGACGTGGCTACCCTTACGAGGTGGTCCTGCCGTCCGGGCTGAAGATCCACGGCTTCGTCCTTGCGGACCAGGGCAAGCCGCTCGCCTGGGCCGAGCGCTACGCGCGCTTCGTCGACGTCGCGCGGGCGGCCGTGATCGATGATGTGAAGGCGAAGATCGCGGCGTTCCTGCAACTCGGTTGATGCCGATCGTCCACGGCTGTGCGTCCTATATTGCGGAATTGTCGTTTGACATAAAGAACGCACCGGCCTAGCTCGGATCAAACGCCCGATCCGAAAAGGACTGTCCTCATGCGCCTTGCCCGCCGCGCGCTTCTCGGTGCCGCCCTCGCGCTCGCTCTCCCGGTCGCCCTGCCCACCGCCTTGTCCGCGCCCGCCGGCGCCGCCGAGGTCAAGGAGGTCCGCCTGGACTGGGCGACCTACAATCCGGTCGGGCTGGTCCTGAAGGACAAGGGGTTTTTGGAGGAGGCGCTGAAGCCGAGGGGCATCACCGTGCGCTGGGTCCAGTCGCTCGGCTCCAACAAGGCGCTCGAATTCCTCAATGCCGGCGCGATCGACTTCGGCTCCTCGGCCGGCGCCGCCGCCCTCGTGGCGCGCATCAACGGCAACCCGATCAAGGCGGTCTACGCCTTCTCGCGGCCGGAATGGACCGCGCTCGTCACCCGCAAGGACAGCGGCATCGCCCGGGTCGCCGACCTGAAGGGCAAGCGCATCGCCGTGACCCGCGGCACCGACCCGCACATCTTCCTGATCCGCGCCCTCCAGGGCGCGGGCCTGACCGAGCGCGACGCCAAGCTCGTCCTGCTCCAGCACGCCGACGGCCGCACGGCGCTCGACCGCGGCGACGTCGACGCCTGGGCCGGCCTCGACCCGATGATGGCCGCGGCCGAGATCGAGAACGACGACGTGCTGTTCTTCCGCGACGCGAGCGCCAACACCTGGGGCTTGCTCGACGTGCGCGAGGCGTTCGCCCAGGAGAACCCCGAGCTCGTCCGCACGGTGATCGCCGCCTACGAGCGGGCGCGTCTGTTCGCGATCCAGAACCCGGACGCGCTGAAGGCGGCCCTGGTCGCCGCGACGAAGCTGCCCGAGCCGGTGATCGCCCGGCAGGTCGCCCGCACCGACCTCTCCGAGCCGGCGGTCGGCAAGGCCCAGGCGGCCTCGATCCAGGCGGCCGGCCTCGCCCTGCAGCAGGCCGGCATCATCCCCGCCGGCACCGACGTCCCCGCCGCCGTCGACGGGCTGATCGACACGCGCTTCAACCCGGCGCGGTAGGCGAGGGCGTATCGAGCCCCGCTCGCATCGTTCGTCGCAGAGCCGTATCGTCCGCGCGATCCGCAGCGCGGCCCCTTCTCCCAGGGGGAGAAGGGTGGGATGAGGGGCGTGCCTCAGACGGAAAGGTCACACCCCTCACCCTGTCCCTCTCCCCCTGGGAGAGGGGGCCCGCGCCGCGATATGCCCACGGTTCGGTCGACGCACACAGCAGGAGCGACCGGAGGCATGCCCGAGATCACGAACCTCCTCGGCTTCGCGCTGGTCTCCCTCGGCATGGTGCTGACGCCGGGGCCGAACATGGTCTACCTGGTCTCGCGCTCGCTCTCGCAGGGGGCGGGCGCCGGGCTGGTCTCGCTCGGCGGGGTCGCGGCGGGGTATCTCGTCTACATGCTGGCGGCGGCCTTCGGCATCACCGCGCTGCTGCTCGCCGTGCCCTTCGCCTACGACGCCCTGCGCCTTTCCGGCGCGCTCTACCTGATGTGGCTGGCCTGGCAGGCGGTGCGGCCGGGCGGGCGCTCGCCGTTCCAGCCGCGGATGCTGCCGCCCGACGGGCCGCGGCGGCTGTTCGCGATGGGGTTCCTGACGAACCTTCTCAACCCGAAGATCGCGGTGATGTACCTGTCGCTGCTGCCGCAGTTCATCACGCCGGGGCACGGCAGCGTGCTGGTGCAATCGCTGGTGCTGGGGTCGGTGCAGACCGGGATCAGCGTCGGCGTGAACGCGCTGCTCGCCGTCACCGCCGGGTCGGTGGCCGCCTTTTTCGGCGGGCGCCCGGCCTGGATGGTGGCGCAGCGCTGGCTGATGGGCACCGTGCTCGCCGGCCTCGCGGTGCGGATGGCGACCGAGGCGCGGCGCTGAGCCCGCGGCGGTGCTATTGGGCCGCCGACCCTCCAGCTCCCGACGGTCCGATGCCACACCTTTCCGAGCTCGACGCCCGATGACCGGACCCGCGGCCGCTCCGGCGGCGAACGCCGCTTCCAACCTCGCGCCAAGCGCCGCTCCACGGGCCGGACGCGCGGTCTCCCCGCGCTTGGGCCGGGCCGGCCTCGGCCTCCTGCTTCCGCTGGCGCTGGCGCTGGGCTGGGAGGCGGCGGTCCGTGCCGGCCTGGCGCAGGGGCGGCTGCTGCCGCCGCCGAGCCGGATCGCGGCGACGCTGTGGGAGCTCGCCCGCTCGGGCGACCTGTGGATGCACGTCTCCGCGACGCTGGTGCGCGTCGGCCTCGGCTTCGCGCTCGGCGCGGCGGCGGGGATCGTCGCGGGCGCGCTGACCGCGACCCTGCCGACCCTGCGCCGGCTCGTCGACCCGAGCCTGCAGGCGTTGCGCGCGGTGCCGTCGCTCGCCTGGGTGCCGCTGTTCATCCTGTGGTTCGGCATCCTCGAGACGCCGAAGGTGATGCTGATCGCGGTCGGGGTGTTCTTCCCCGTCTATGTCGGGGTCGCGGGCGCCATCGCCTCGGTCGACCGCAAGCTCGTCGAGGTCGGGCGGATCTTCCGGCTGTCGCGGGCGGCGCAGGTGCGGCGCATCCTGCTGCCCGCGGTGCTGCCGGCCACCGTCACGGCCTTGCGCACCGGCCTCGGGCTCGGCTTCCTGTTCGTGGTCGCGGCCGAGCTGATGGGGGCGTCCGAAGGTCTCGGCTACCTGCTGATCGACGGCCAGCAATTCTCCAAGCCCGAGCAGATCCTCGCCGCGATCATCGCCTTCGCGGTGGCGGGCAAGCTCGCCGACGCTTTGCTGGTCGCGCTCACGACCCCGCTGGTGCGCTGGCAGGACACGGCGCGGGACGCGCTCTGATCACGATCGCCGCGGGACGCGCTCCGACGGAAGACGCGTCGGGTTTCGCGCTCGGGGCGCGTCGCCTCAGTCCTGGTCGGGCTCGTCGGTCTCGGCCCGGTCGCGATCGTGGACCGGGCGCGGGTGCGCCGTCACCGGCGGGAACAGCTCGGCGAGCCCGGCGGCCACCCCGTAGAGCACCGGATCGGACCCGGGCCCGGAATGCGGCGGGTGGAGATCGCTCTTGACCATGGAATTCGTCACCTTCGACGCCCTATTCATCCCGTTGCCAGCGCCGTCGTAAGCCTGACGGACAGCTCCAAGACTGCCCTTAGGGCTTGTCAAGTCGTGCTTTGGTCCAGGGTTTCATGCCGGCGAAAAGAAAGTTTCGGTGTGCCCGTCGATGGTTGCAGACGAACGCGGGCCGAACCATCCGAGGGTTGAGGCCGGAATGCGAACCGGTAGTTTATTGCACGGCAGCATGACGTGCGCTCCGACGCTCCGTTCTGTTGCGGTGCAGCATGACAAATCGGACGCGTTGAAAATGCCGCGCTCGCGGGTTCGTCCGTAGGGAAGCAGAGGGCCGGACCCTCGATTTCGACAGAAGACCTTTGTCGAGCGACCGATCTGCACGATTGAATGCAATCGGCATTTCTGTTCCAGTCGCCACTTAGAACGGGAACAATCTGGGCAGGAAATCATGCCGCGTTTCGAGCCCTGGGATGCGCAGCGCGCTTCCGGGATCATCGCCGAGCACCGTCACCTGGAAGGCGCCACCCTTCCGATCCTGCACGCGCTGCAGGAGACCTTCGGCTACGTCGATGCCGGCGCGGTGCCGCTGATCGCCGATGCGCTCAACCTGTCGCGGGCCGAGGTCCACGGCTGCATCACCTTCTACCACGACTTCCGCGCCCACCCGACCGGCCGGCACGCGGTGAAGCTGTGCCGCGCCGAGGCCTGCCAGGCCATGGGCTCGGACCGGCTGCACGCCGAGATCCTGTCGCGCCTCGGCACCGGCTGGCACGGCACCACCGCCGACGGGAACGCGACGGTCGAGCCGGTCTACTGCCTTGGCCTGTGCTCCAACGCCCCAGCGGCGCTGGTGGACGGCGAGCCGATCGCACGCCTCACCGCCGACAGCCTCGACGCGGCCCTCAGCGAGGCGCGCGCATGAGCACCCCCATGAGCATCACCCTCTACGTCCCCCGCGACGCCGTGGCCCTCGGCCTCGGCGCCAACCGCGTCGCCCGCGCGCTGTTCTCCGGCGCCGAGCGCCGCGGCCTCGACGTGTCGATCGTCCGCACCGGCTCGCGCGGCCTGTTCTGGCTCGAGCCGATGATCGAGGTCGCGACCCCCGCGGGCCGCGTCGCCTACGGCCCGGTGACGCCCGCCGACGTCGACGCGCTCCTCGATGCCGGCCTGGCGGAGGGCGGCGACCACCCGCTCCGCCTCGGCGACCCGGAGGCGATCCCGTTCCTGGCCCGCCAGCAGCGGCTCACCTTCCACCGATGCGGCGTGATCGATCCGGTCTCGGTCGACGACTACAAGGCCCATGGCGGCTATCGCGGCCTCGAGGCCGCGTTGCGGCTCGGCCCCGAGGGCACCGTCGGCGAGGTCCGCGAATCCGGCCTGCGCGGCCGCGGCGGCGCCGGCTTTCCCGCCGGCATCAAGTGGAACACGGTGATGCTGGCGCAGTCGCACCAGAAATACGTGGTCTGCAACGCCGACGAGGGCGATTCCGGCACCTTCGCCGACCGGATGATGATGGAGGGCGACCCCTTCAACCTCATCGAGGGCATGACCATCGCCGCCGTCGCCGTCGGCGCCACGCGGGGTTACATCTACCTGCGCTCCGAGTACCCGCAGGCCTTCGCGACGCTGAAGGAGGCCATCGCCAACGGCATCGCGGCGGGCGTCCTCGGCGACGACGTGATGGGCTCGGGCAAGAGCTTCCACCTCGAGGTCCGGCTCGGCGCCGGCGCCTACATCTGCGGCGAGGAGACCTCGTTGCTGGAGAGCCTCGAGGGCAAGCGCGGCATCGTCCGCGCCAAGCCGCCGATCCCGGCGCTGAAGGGCTTCCTCGGCCAGCCGACGCTCGTCAACAACGTGATGACCTTCACGGCGACGCCCTGGATGCTGGAGCACGGCGCCAAGGCCTACGCCGATTACGGCATGGGCCGCTCGCTCGGCACCCTGCCGATCCAGCTCGCCGGCAACGTGAAGCACGGCGGCCTGATCGAGACCGCCTTCGGCATCACGCTGCGCGAGGTGATCGAGGGCTACGGCGGCGGCACCTTCTCCGGCCGGCCGGTCCGCGCGGTGCAGGTCGGCGGCCCGCTCGGGGCCTATTTCCCCGATCACCTGCTCGACACGCCCCTCGATTACGAGGCGATGGCGGCCAACAAGGGTCTCGTCGGCCACGGCGGCATCGTCGTGTTCGACGACACCGTCGACATGGCGAAGCAGGCCCGCTTCGCCTTCGAGTTCTGCGCCACGGAATCCTGCGGCAAGTGCACCCCGTGCCGCATCGGCGCGACCCGCGGCGTCGAGACGATGGACAAGGTCATCGCCGGGATCAGCCCGGAGAAGAACCTCACCGTCATCGCCGACCTCTGCGAGGTCATGACCGACGGTTCGCTCTGCGCCATGGGCGGGCTCACGCCGATGCCCGTGATGAGCGCGATCACCCATTTCCCCGAAGACTTTTCGCGCGCGGGCGACCTGCCCGTCGCGGCGGAATAGGGAGGCGTCCATGGCCCTCATCAAAGAGATCGACTACGGCACCCCGATCCGCGTCAGCGATCAGACGGTGACGCTGAGCATCGACGGCATGGACGTCACCGTCCCGGCCGGAACGTCTGTGATGGCCGCCGCGATGACGGCGGGCACGCAGATCCCGAAGCTGTGCGCGACGGACTCGCTGGAGCCGTTCGGCTCCTGCCGCCTCTGCCTCGTGGAGATCGAGGGGCGGCGCGGCACGCCGGCCTCCTGCACCACGCCGGCCGAGAACGGCATGGTGGTGCGGACGCAGACCAACAAGCTCGCCAAGCTCCGCAAGGGCGTGATGGAGCTCTACATCTCCGACCACCCGCTGACCTGCCTGACCTGCGCCGCCAACGGCGACTGCGAGCTGCAGGACATGGCCGGGATCGTGGGCCTGCGCGACGTGCGCTACGGCTACGACGGCGACAACCACGTCGTGCCCACCGCCGAGAAGTACCTGCCGAAGGACGAGTCGAACCCGTACTTCACCTACGATCCATCGAAGTGCATCGTCTGCAACCGCTGCGTCCGCGCCTGCGAGGAGGTGCAGGGCACCTTCGCGCTCACCATCGAGGGCCGCGGCTTCGACAGCCGCGTGGCGGCCGGCAACACCAACTTCATGGAATCCGAGTGCGTGTCCTGCGGCGCCTGCGTGCAGGCCTGCCCGACCGCGACGCTCCAGGAGAAGTCGATCCACGAGCACGGCCAGCCCGAGCATTCGGAGGTCACGACCTGCGCCTATTGCGGCGTCGGCTGCTCGTTCAAGGCGGAGATGCAGGGCACCAAGATCATCCGCATGGTGCCCTACAAGGGCGGCAAGGCCAACGAGGGCCACAGCTGCGTCAAGGGCCGCTTCGCCTACGGCTACGCCACCCACAAGGACCGCATCACCAAGCCGATGATCCGCGAGAAGATCACGGATCCGTGGCGCGAGGTGTCGTGGGAGGAGGCGATCGGCCGCGCGGCCTCCGAGTTCAAGCGCATCCAGGCGACCTACGGCCGGGACTCGGTCGGCGGCATCACCTCGTCGCGCTGCACCAACGAGGAGGCCTACCTCGTCCAGAAGCTGGTGCGCGCCGCCTTCGGCAACAACAACGTCGACACCTGCGCCCGCGTCTGCCACTCGCCGACCGGCTACGGCCTGATGTCGACGCTCGGCACCTCGGCCGGCACGCAGGACTTCAAGTCGGTCGAGCAGTCCGACGTGATCCTGGTGATCGGCGCCAACCCGACCGACGGCCACCCGGTCTTCGGCTCGCGGATGAAGCGGCGCCTGCGCCAGGGCGCCAAGCTCATCGTCGCCGACCCGCGCAAGATCGACCTGGTGAAGTCGCCCCACATCAAGGCGACGCACCACCTGCCGCTGAAGCCCGGCTCCAACGTCGCCTTCATCAACTCGATGGCGCACGTGATCGTCACCGAGGGGCTGATCGACGAGGCCTACGTGCGCGAGCGCTGCGACCTCGCCGAGTTCGAGTCCTGGGCCCGCTTCATCGCCGACGAGCGCCACTCGCCGGAGGCGCAGGCGCAATACACCGGCATCGACCCCGTTGAGCTGCGCGCCGCCGCCCGGCTCTACGCCACCGGCGGCAACGCCGGCATCTACTACGGCCTCGGCGTCACCGAGCACAGCCAGGGCTCGACCATGGTGATGGGCATGGCCAACATCGCCATGGCCACCGGCAACATCGGCAAGCTCGGCGCCGGCGTGAACCCGCTGCGCGGCCAGAACAACGTCCAGGGCTCCTGCGACATGGGCTCGTTCCCGCACGAGCTGCCGGGCTACCGCCACGTCTCGGACGACGCCACCCGCGAGAGCTTCGAGGCGCTCTGGGGGGCCAAGCTCGACAACGCGCCGGGCCTGCGCATCACCAACATGCTCGACGAGGCCGTCGATGGCGCCTTCAAGGGCATGTACATCCAGGGCGAGGACATCGCCCAGTCGGACCCGGACACCCACCACGTCACGTCCGGCCTGATGGCGATGGAGTGCATCGTCATCCAGGACCTGTTCCTGAACGAGACCGCCAAGTACGCCCACGTCTTCCTGCCGGGCGCCTCGTTCCTGGAGAAGGACGGCACCTTCACCAACGCCGAGCGCCGGATCTCGCGCGTGCGCAAGGTGATGCCGCCGATGGGCGGCTACGGCGACTGGGAGGGCACGATCCTGCTCTCCAAGGCGCTGGGCTACGAGATGGACTACAGCCATCCGTCGGAGATCATGGACGAGATCGCGGCGCTGACGCCGAGCTTCGCCGGCGTCTCCTTCGCCAAGCTCGACGAGCTCGGCTCGGTGCAGTGGCCCTGCAACGACAAGGCGCCGATGGGCACGCCGATGATGCACGTCGACCGGTTCGTGCGCGGCCTCGGTCGGTTCATGATCACCGAGTTCGTGGCCACCGAGGAGCGCACGGGGGCGAAGTTCCCGCTCATCCTCACCACCGGCCGGATCCTGTCGCAGTACAATGTCGGCGCGCAGACCCGGCGCACCGAGAACTCGCGCTGGCACGAGGAGGACGTGCTGGAGATCCACCCGTTCGACGCCGAGGTCCGCGGCGTGGTCGACGGCGACCTGGTCTCGCTGGAGAGCCGGTCCGGCGACATCGCGCTCAAGGCGCGCATCACCGAGCGGATGCAGCCGGGCGTGGTCTACACCACCTTCCATCACGCCAAGACCGGCGCGAACGTCATCACGACGGACTTCTCGGACTGGGCGACCAACTGCCCCGAGTACAAGGTCACGGCGGTGCAGGTCCGGCGCACCAACCGCCCGTCGGACTGGCAGGCGAAGTTCTACGAGGAGGACTTCTCGCTCACCCGCATCGCGCAGCAGCTCGACGCGGCGGAGTAGCGGCAGGCCTTTCCCTCCCCCCTCTGCGGGGGGAGGGACACGCGCTGCTCGCGCATCGTTCGGCAACGCAGGCAAGCAAAGGTTTTCGATGAGCGCGCTGACGAGCGACGAGAAGCTGGTGCGGATGGCCAACCAGATCGCGTCCTTCTTCCGGTCCTACCCGGATGACGAGGCGGTGACCGGCATCCACAAGCACGTGGTCGCGTTCTGGACCCCGAAGATGCTCGCGAGCCTCGAGGCCTGCCTGCCGGCGATGGGCGAGCGGGTCGACCCACTCGTGGTCCGCGCGATGCGCGAGGGCCGGACCGAGGCCGAGAGCCCGGTACGGTCCGCTACCCGCGATCCGCAGAAGCTCGGCGAAGGTGCGAGCGACGCCGGTTGACGCCGACGCGGTTTTGTCATGATCGGACGGATGAAACGTCCGACTCGTCGACATCCGCGCATAGTCGCGCTTGAATTCAATCCTTAGAATTCACCTCGATTGACGGCCCGCTCAACAGGGCCGCTTCGGGGGAACCTCACCGATGACCGCACGGACCGCCGACGTCACCTTGCTGCGCGAGCGGCCGACATCCTGGTTGTCGCGCGAATACATCGTCGCGAAACCCGGGTTCAACCGCTGGCTCGTGCCGCCGGCGGCCCTGGCGATCCACCTCTGCATCGGCATGGCCTACGGCTTCTCGGTGTTCTGGCTGCCGCTCTCGCGCGCCCTCGGCATCACCGCGTCGAAGGCCTGCCCGGACATGTCGCTGGCGACCGCGCTGGTGACCACCACCTGCGACTGGCGGGTGGCCGATCTCGGCTGGATGTACACCCTGTTCTTCGTTTTCCTCGGGGCCTCGGCCGCGGTGTTCGGCGGCTGGCTCGAGCGGGCGGGGCCGCGCAAGGCCGGCATCGCCGCGGCTTTGTGCTGGTGCGGCGGCATGGCGATCTCGGCGCTGGGCATCGTCACCCATCAGCTCTGGATGATGTGGCTCGGCTCGGGCGTGATCGGCGGCATCGGCCTCGGGCTCGGCTACATTTCGCCGGTCTCGACCCTGATCAAGTGGTTCCCGGACCGGCGCGGCATGGCCACCGGCATGGCGATCATGGGGTTCGGCGGCGGCGCGCTGATCGGCTCGCCGCTGGCGGCGATGCTGATGGACGCGTTCAAGTCGCCGACCTCGGTCGGCGTGTGGCAGACCTTCCTGGTGATGGCCGCCGGCTACTTCGTGTTCATGATGGCCGGCGCGCTCGGCTACCGCGTGCCGCCGGCCGGCTGGAAGCCCGAGGGCTGGAGCCCGGCGCCGGCCAAGGCGGGGATGATCACCAACGGCCAGGTCCACCTCGACGACGCGCACAAGACCGCGCAGTTCTGGCTGATCTGGGCGGTGCTGTGCCTCAACGTCTCGGCCGGGATCGGCGTCATCGGCATCGCCTCGCCGATGCTGCAGGAGATCTTCGGCGGCCGCCTCGTCGGCGCGCCGGATGTCGGCTTTTCCGCCCTCGAGGCCGGCCAGAAGGCGCAGGTCGCCGCGATCGCGGCGGGCTTCGTCGGGCTGCTGTCGCTGTTCAACATCGGCGGCCGCTTCTTCTGGGCCTCGATGTCGGACAAGCTCGGGCGCAAGACCACCTACGCGATCTTCTTCGCGCTCGGCATCGCGCTCTATGCCGGCGCGCCGTCCTTCGCCGCCGCCGGCTCGCAGGCGCTGTTCGTGCTCGCATTCTGCGTCATCCTGTCGATGTACGGCGGCGGCTTCGCCACGGTGCCGGCCTATCTCGCCGACATCTTCGGCACGCAGTTCGTCGGCGCGATCCACGGGCGGCTGCTCACTGCGTGGTCGACGGCCGGCATCGTCGGGCCGGTGGTGGTCAACTACATCCGCCAGGCGCAGGTCGATGCCGGCGTCGCCGGCTCGCGCCTCTACGACGGCACCATGTACATCCTCGCCGGCATGCTGGCGCTCGGCTTCGTCGCCAACCTGCTGGTGCGCCCGCTCAAGGCCAAGTGGTTCATGTCGGACGCCGACGTGGCGGCGCTGAACAGCCGGGGCGCGGCGGGGACGATCCCCTCGGGCTCCTTCGGCATCGGCCGCGGCGGCTTCGGCCTGGCGGCGCTCGCCGCCTGGGCCGTCGTCGGCATCCCGATCGCCTGGGGCGTGTGGACGACGCTGGCCAAGGCGCTGATCCTGTTCCGCTGAGCGGGCGCGGCCGGCCGAATGGGTATAGCCTTCCCGGCACGCCGCCGGGGAGGGTGCCATGATCGACAAGCTCGACTTCCTGCTCGCGCTCTCGCGGGAGCAGCATTTCGGGCGCGCCGCCGAGACCTGCGGCGTCACCCAGCAGACCCTGTCGGCGGGGGTGAAGCAGCTCGAGAACCGCTTCGGGGTGCAGCTGGTGCGGCGCGGCTCGCGCTTCCAGGGCTTCACCCCGGAGGGCGAGCGCGTGCTCGAATGGGGCCGGCGCATCGTCGCCGACAGCCGCGCCATGCACGAGGACGTGGCGGGCCTGCGCCGCGGCCTCACCGGGCACCTGCGCATCGCCGCGATCCCGACCGCGCTGCCGATGGTGGCCAACCTCACCACGCCCTACCGCGAGAAGCACCCCGACGTGCGGCTGACGGTGGAATCGACCACCTCGGCCGACATCTTCTCGTTGATCGAGAACCTGGAGGCCGATGCCGGCCTGACCTACCTCGACAACGAGCCGCTCGGCCGGGTGATCTCGGTGCCGCTCTACCGCGAGCGCTACCGGCTGCTGACCGCGGAAGGCGGCGCCTTCGACGCGCGCGCCTCGGTGACCTGGGCCGAGATCGGCCGCCTGCCGCTGTGCCTGCTCACGCCGAACATGCAGAACCGGCGCATCATCGACCAGCAGATCCGCGACGCGGGCGGCGAGCCCTCGGCCTCGCTCGAATCGAACTCGATGATCGTGCTGATGACCCATGTCCGCACGCTCAAGTGGGCGAGCGTGATGCCGGCGATCCTCGCCGACGCCCTCGGGCCGATGGTCGGTGTGCGCGCGATCCCGATCGTCGCGCCGGAGCTGGAGCACACGATCGGCCTGGTGGCGCCGCGGCGCGAGCCCTCCACCCCGATGATCACGGCGCTGGTCGCCATCGCGCGGACATTGGCGAAGACGCTCGACGCGCCGGACCTGTAGGAGCGCTGCACCGGCGTGCACGAAAAAGGCCGCCCCGGTCAGGGGCGGCCTCGTCGTCCGATCCGGGCTGCCGGACCGAAACGCTTACTTGATCTTCGACTCCTTGAAGTCGACGTGCTTGCGCACGACCGGGTCGTACTTGCGCTGCGTCAGCTTCTCGGTCTGCGTGCGGGAGTTCTTCTTGGTGACGTAGAAGTAGCCCGTGTCGGCGGTGGAGACGAGCTTGATCTTGACGGTGACGGCCTTGGCCATGGCGGGCGCTCCTGGGGCTTCGCGGCATTCCGCAAGCGCGAAACGCAAAAGGGCCGGGCGTGGCCGGCCGAATACCGGCGGGTGAATGCCCGATCGGGCCGGGGCCGTCAAGGTGGGGACCCGCTCGGGCGCCCCGCGGCCCGAGCCCTACAGCACCGTGCGCTCGCGCCGGCCGCGGCGCTCGGCGTGGAACGGGATCGGGCGGTAGGGCGCGAAGTCGACCGCGACCTGGGCTTCCAGCTCGTCGAGGATCATGCCGGTGATGGTCGGCAGGTCGAGCTTGCGTGCGGCGGCGAAGGTGAACCACGCGAGCTCGGTGAGTTCCGACGCCTCCGAGACCCGGCCCGGCTCCTCGGCGGCGATGGCGCGGCGGTCGACCGTGAAGAAGCGGGTGTCGAAGCGGCGCACGCGCTTCGGCGGCGTGATCGCGCGGGCGACGAAGTGCAGCGCCTCGAGGTCCGGCAGCACGCCGTAGGCGGCGAAGGCCTCCCAGCCGGCCGGCACCTCCTCCGGCGGCCCGTATTCGCGGGTGCCGACGAGCAGGCCGGTCTCCTCGAAGGTCTCGCGGATGGCGGCGAGCGCCAGCGCGCGGCCGAGATGGTGGGGCGGGCGCGCCACCTGCCGGGTCAGCGCGGCCTCGGCGTAGTCGGGCAGCGCGCCGGCCACCGGCATGCGCCTGTCGCTCGCCTCGATCCGCCCGCCGGGAAACACGAACTTGCCCGGCATGAAGGCGAGGCCGGCGTTGCGCCGCCCCATCAGCACCTTCGGCGCGCGGGTGCGGCGGTCGAGCACGATCAGCGTCGCGGCGTCGCGCGGGCGCAAGGCCGCGGACGGTTTCGGCTTAGGGCCGGAGGGGGGACGCGCCGTCGAGGCCGGGTCGGTCAAGGTGCGCGTCCTCCGGCCCCGCGTCGGGCTTAGCTCCCGGTAGCGTGGCGAAGCCGTGCATGCCAAGCGCGTATTGCAGCCCGACCACCGCGCCCTTCACCGGCTGGAGCAGCCCGAGCGCCAGCGCCAGCGTCACCACCGGCCAGACGCTGAGCGAGACCCAGAGCGGCACGTCGTAGTTCAGCTCCGATTCGAGGATCAGGTAGCCGATCACGTGGGCGACCACGAAGATCACCAGGTAGGGCGGCAGGTCGTCGGCGCGGTGATGGTGCAGCTCGAGCCCGCACGCGTCGCATTCGGGCCGGACCTTGAGGTAGCGCCCGAAGATCCGGCCCTCCCCGCAATGCGGGCAGCGGCCGACGAAGCCCCGCGCCATCGAGCGGACCAGGCCGGTACGGGTGGGGGGCTCGCGCATCATGCCGTCACCATACACCCTGCCGCCTCATCGGCGCGAGCCGCGGTGACGCGTGCCCGCGTTGCGGATGCCGGCGGGGCGGCCGCTCGGGGCGGCCTTGAAGGCGCGGCCGCCGGGCGCCTGGGTGCCGGAGGCCTTGGTTCCCGCCCGGGTGCGCCCTTCCGACAAAAGCTCGAAGCGCAGCGCGCCGGCGACGGGGGCGGCCTCGACGAGCTTCACCTCGACCTTGTCGCCCAGCCGGAAGGTCTCGCCGGTGCGCTCGCCGACTAGCGCGTGGCGGCCCTCCTCGTGGCGGAAGTAGTCGGCGCCCAGCGTCGAGATCGGCACGAAGCCGTCCGCGCCGGTATCGGCCAGCTTGATGAACAGCCCGGCCCGCGTCACGCCGGCGATCTGGCCGTGGAAGGTCGCACCGACCCGGTCGGCGAGGTGGTGGGCGATCAGCCGGTCGATGGTCTCGCGCTCGGCCGCCATGGCCCGGCGCTCGGCCGCCGAGATCTGCTCGCCGACCTGCGCGAGGTCGGCGGCCGTCACGTCCGGCGAGAGCCCGTCCGAGCCCATGCGCCCGGCAGCGATCAGCGCCCGGTGGACGATGAGGTCGGCGTAGCGCCGGATCGGCGAGGTGAAGTGGGCGTAGCGGCGCAGGTTCAGCCCGAAATGCCCGAGATTCTCCGAGCCGTAGACGGCCTGGGCCTGGCTGCGCAGCACCACCTCGTTGATGAACAGCGCGTGCTCGGTCTCGGCCACCGCCGCGAGGATGCGGTTGAACAGGGCCGGCCGGAGCGCGCCCTCCTTCGGCAGCTTGACGCCGACCGAGGCGAGCACCTCGCCGAGCGCGCGCATCTTCTCGATCGCCGGCTCGTCGTGCACCCGGTAGATCAGCACCTGGCGCGCGCCCTCGAGCGTCTCGGCCGCCGCGACGTTGGCCTGGATCATGAACTCCTCGATCAGCCGGTGCGCGTCGAGGCGCTCCGGCACGATCACCCGGTCGACCGCGCCGTCCGGGGTCAGCAGCACCTTGCGCTCCGGCAGGTCGAGCGCCAGCGGGCCGCGCCGGTCGCGCGCCTCGCGGAGCGCCGCGTAGGCGGCCCAGAGCGGGCGGAGCGCCGTGTCGAGCAGCGCATTCGCGGCGTCGTCGCCGTGCCCGTCGATGGCGGCCTGCGCCTGGGCGTAGGAGAGCTTGGCGCGCGAGCGCATCATCACCCGGTGGAACGTGTGCTTGCGCTTCGTCCCGTCGGCGGCGACCACCATCCGCACCGCCAGCGCCGGGCGGTCCTCGCCCTCGCGGAGCGAGCACAGGTCGTTGGAGATGCGCTCGGGCAGCATCGGCACGACCCGGTCGGGGAAGTAGACCGAGTTGCCGCGCTCCAGCGCCTCGCGGTCGAGGGCCGAGCCGGGGCGGACGTAGGCCGCGACGTCGGCGATCGCCACGGTGACGACGAAGCCGCCGGGGTTGCCGGCGTCGTCGTCGGCTTGCGCCATCACCGCGTCGTCGTGGTCCTTGGCGTCGGGCGGATCGATGGTCAGCAGCGGGCGGTCGCGCCAATCCTCGCGGCCCTTCATCGTCGCGGGCTTGGCCGCGTCGGCCTCGGCCAGCGTCGCCTCCGCGAACACGTGCGGGATGTGGTGGAGGTGCAGCGCAATCAGGCTCACCGCCTTCTCGGAGCCGAGCGAGCCGAGGCGCTCGCGCACCCGGCCGCGCGGCAGCCCGAAGCGGGTCTCGCGCTCCAGCGTGACGCTGACGAGGTCGCCCTCGCGGGCCTCGCCCTCCTCGCCGGGCGGGATCAGGATCTCGCGGCCCTGCGAGCGCTTCTCCACCGGCACGATGCGGCCACCTTGGGCGCCCTCGCGGAACACGCCGATGATCTCGGCCTTGTTCTTTCCGATCACCTTGACGACGCGGCCGGTGTAGCGCCCGTCGGCGCCGTCGGGCTCGACCCTGAGCAGGGCGCGGTCGCCGATGCCGGCGGTCAGGCCCCGCGGCTTGCGGCCGCCGCGCGGCGCGTGGAGCACGATGGTCGGCGGCTTGCCCGTCCCGTCGCCCGTCCCATCGCCCTTGCCGGCATCCCACTCGGCGGGAAACGCCAGGAAGTCGCCGTTGCGGTCGCGCGAGCGGATGTCGGCCAGCACCACCGGCGGCAGGCGCCCGGCCTTCGACAGGCCGCCGCGCCCGCGGGCGATGTCGCCGTCCTCCTCGATCTCCTTGAGGATGCGCTTCAGGCCGATCTTGTCGGCGCCCTTGATGCCGAAGGCCTGCGCGATCTCGCGCTTGCCGACCGTGTCGGTCGCCTGCGCGATGAAGGCGACGATCTGCTCGCGCGAGGGGAGGGACGGCTCCCCCGCCTGGGTGTTGATGCGTTTGGCCAAAGGCTGTTCAGCTCGCTCGCGCCGCGCGCGGCGACGGTTCTGTTCGGGGATCGCGATCGAGGACCGCGCGTCTGTTCCCCAACATGGTGCTGCGCCCGATCCGGAGCAACATCGGCGCCGCCGGCCCTCGACAGGCGTCGGTCGCCGGTCTCCGCTCGGTGAGCATTTTCAAGCGGGGTGGATCCCGGCCCGCGTGAAGACGATACGGCCTCACGACAGGACAGAGCATCGTCCGCGATCCCTGGATCACGGACGATGCTCTAGCCGGTGGAGGCCGACTTGCGGATCGTCTCGACGGCGGCGTCCACGTCGAAGCCCGGCGCGATCAGGTCCTCGAGGGCGAACGGCGCGGCCCGAGGCAGGGTCAGGTTCACCTGGCCCTCGGCCGGCTGGAGCTCCGGCGCCTCGGCCGCCTTGATCGCCAGGGTCCAGGCGCCGTCGATGCGCAGCGATCCCGCCTCCGGCGGGTCGGCCGCCAGCGCCGCGAGCTTCTCCCGCGCCGCGTCGCGGCAGGCGAGGCTCGTCCGGTCGTCGGAGATCAGCGCCGCCTTGATCAGCTCGGCCAGGGCGTCCCGGACCCGTTCCACGCTCTCGTTCATGCCCAGCTCTCGTTGATGCCACGCCCGTCCTGCGACCCGCGGTCCCCGGCGCGTGGCAATCGCGGTGCCACTCGGCGCTCAGTATGGCGTGCCCTTCTGCCGCTGGGCCTTCAGCGCCTCGGCGTACCAGGCCAGCTCGTCGAGGAACTTGCCGGCGGCCTTGGTCAGCCACGGCTCGGCGGCCGTGCCCGCCTCGTCCAGCGCCTTGCCGACCCGCGGCACCGGCAGCAGCGAGGGGATGCTCGGCATGCCGAGCTCGGCCAGCATCGCCCGAAGCTGCATCGCCGCGCGCACGCCGCCGTACTGCCCGGCCGAGTAGCAGCAGATCGCCGAGGGCCGCCAGTAATACTCCTCCAGGAAGTGGTCGAGGGTGTTCGACAGGGCCGGCGGCACCGAATGGTTGTACTCGGCCGAGACCACGGCGAAGGCGTCGGCCCGGCGGTAGAGCGCCGCCAGCGCCTCGAGCTTCGGCGGCGCCTCGTCCTTCGGGTGCTCCTTGTACATCCGGTCGAGCAGCGGCAGCTGCAGCTCGGCGGGGTCGACCAGCGGCGCCTCCCAGCCGCGCCGCACCAGCTCGGCGATCAGGAATCGCGCGACGCGAAGACCCTGCCGGTCCGAGCGGACGGAGCCGAGGATCACCGGGCAGACGAGGGCCATGGGACAATCTCCTGCAGGGGGCCGGAACGACGCGCCGATCGCGCTGCCCGTCAGGATAGCACGCGCAGGCCGTGGGGCGTCGCGATCTCGGCGCGGTAGCCGAACGCCCCGGCCCGAACCGCCGGCGCGTCCGCGAGCCGAAGCGTCCGGTACAGGGCGGCGATCCGGTCGGGATCGGGGTGCGTGAGGGTGAGGCCGGCCAGCCGGCAGCCGAGATCGGGCATCGCGCCGGCCGGGTGCGGGCCTTCGCCCCACGTCATCGGGCAGGGCAGGGCGCCGTCCTCGGGCCAGGCGCCGTCGCGGCGCACGGCGAAGCGCCAGCGCAGGGCGCCGCGGCTGACGGCCAGCGCATCGCCGAACAGGCCGGGATGGCGCCCGAGCAGGCCGTCGAGGTCGCCGGTGCGGGCGACCCAGCCGCGCAGGCGCCGGCCGGCCTCCCAGTCGGCCCGCACGCGGACGCCGTCGTCGAGGCCGAACCAGCGCGGGCGGCCGGGCGGCGCGGCCGCCGCGTCCACCGCGATCACCTCGAGGAAGGTCGCCGGGCCGAGGCGCAGCAGATGGTTGCGGGTCGCCAGCTCGCGGTGGCGCCCGCCCTCGGGCATGTCGACACCGAGGCCGTCGCGGACATGAGCCACGCCCGCGGCGAGATCCGGTGCGACGATGACAAGGTGGTCGAGGGTGAGCATGGATCGATCCGCCGATTCGAACGATCAGGGTCCCAAAGCGACCGGCAACGCATTCCGAGGGGGCGTGATTGACCGTGACGACGATCGATCCCCCCCTGATCATAGAACCACAAACCGGGGGATTCCAAAGGGATCATCCCTTTGGCGGGGGGCTCGGGGCCGAGCCCCGAGGATCATGCAGGGCCCTGGCCCGCACCCGCGAAAGATCTCGGGCCTTTCGAAACCCGGACGGGTCCGGGGAAGGATCCGTTCTTCACCGTCGAACGATCACCATGCTTCCATGGCACGCTTCAGGCCTCGGCGACCTGCCGGAACTTCTACCGCATCCCCGTCATCGTCAGCCTTCGCCGGTTCCGAGCTGCCCTGCCGGCTCCCGAGGCGGGCGTTACAATCTGTCCCGCACCCGTTTGAGAAAACCTCTCAGCTCGGCGCCGTCGTGAAACACGATATCGGCGGACGAGGACCACCACAGTTTCCTCAAGTCTTCGTCTGAAAATTCGTCTGCGGTGATCGAGCCGAGATGTTCCCTCAGTCTTGCGCGTTTTTCCGCATCCTTGAAAGGCGATAAGACAGTACGGATCATTTCCTCTTCGCTCGACACGTCGTCGAGAAGATCCTGATAGAATTGCAGGTTGAAATCACAAAATTGCGCAGATAGCTTCATTTCGGCTGCCTTCTGCAGGGGGAAATGCGGCCCGGATAAGAAATCCGATCGGGGAAGTCGGGTCATGTCTCGACTCGCCGCCGACACCACGTTTATTGCGCAGATAAACAGCGCTCTCATATGTGTGATTCGCGAATTTTAGCTATGCAATCATCGAGATGCAGCAACTCCAGCCTTCTTTAAATGGAAAACAAAATCTGCAATTGATGGCGGATCGTGCGGGATATGGAGATTTTATAGGAGGGATCGCGCATCGCAAGGATGAATTCGGGCCAGATATCAGAGCCGATCTCGCGCTCTTCTCAATAACTCGCGCAGCCCAGCGCTATCGCGAAACACGGTGTCTGCGGACGACGACCACCAGATTTCTTGCAGCTCCCTATCGTCTACATGATCCCGCGTTGTCTCATCGAGATACGAACGCAGGCGCGCACGTTGTTGCGGATTTGAGAATGGGGACAAGACCGAATCGATTAATTCCGCTTCTGTTTCAACGTCGTCCAATATGCCCGAATAAAATTGGCGTGAGAATTTTTCGAATTCCCGTGGCAGCTGCATGTCGATCCCCGTCACTCCGTGGATATGCGGCTCGGACGCAAGAGCCACGCGCCGAATTCAGGTCATGGATCAAGTAAAAACCAGCACTGCGATTATATTTGATATACAAGCTACCTTAATTGCAGCAGCTCGGCATCCGAGGCGTCGTCGCGTGTGATCCCGTCGAGGAAGTCCTGCAGGCGGATCCGCTCCTGGCCGGTGAACGGATCGAGCACGATGTCACAGACCTCGTCTTCCGTCTTCCCGGTTGTGTCGAGGTCCTGGAGAAACCCAGGCCGAGCCGATGGAATTCCGACGTGGGTTCGAGGCGCGGCTTCGCCGTGGCGTCTTCCTTCTTCCCTCTGCGGCGTCCGGACCCGATCCCTCGGATTCTCTGGTCAGAGCCGGTCGCGGGCGCCGGCCAGGAAGGCGCGGAGATCCTGCACGGTGGGGAAGTAGATGTCGGCGTCCGTCTCATTCCACAGCCGTTCCAACGTCGCGTCGGACGCCTCGCGGACGGCCCGGTCGATGAACTGCCGCAGGCGGACGCGTTCCTCGCCACGAAAACGTCTGAGACCGAAATCGTACATCTCCTCGAGCGTCGGCGCGATGCGATCGATGTCCTGGATGTACCAGCGGGCAAAGGTCAGGAATTCCGGGGCGGCCTGCATGTCGATCTCAGTCGTTGCGCGGATAGGCGGTATGGATGCGGTACCCGCGGGGACTGCCCGGATCGTGAACGATGAACATTCCGACACCGTAGGTCGTGCGCAGATACGGCTCGAGCTGCCCCGCCGTGTAGGCTTCCCGCCCGGTTCTGTATCCGAAACGGGATGTCATGAAGGCATCGTCTCTTCTACCGGTTGCGACGTCATCGACCTCCGCAGCATTCTGCTCCAGTGTCCGATTGATAAAGTCGTTCGCAGTCTCCACCGACTCGAACGAGCCATCGCGCTTCAGGCCGTAACTGATGACCGGGAACGTCCTTCTGCTGGCCAGGACGCGACCCATCATCTCCGCATCCGTCTTGCCACATGCTCGCGAAGCGTATGCCCGCCGCGCGCCTCTTCCTCGGAGAGCAAGACCCTGTACCGGCGGTCGGCATCGTCCGAGACGTGAACGATCCGCGCATCGTCGGCGGAATCATGCCCGTCGCCCGTATCGCCATCCGTCTATTGGCCCCCGTTCGGGTTCCCGGCCGGCACGCGGGGTTGGTCGGCGTGATACGCACGCAGCGACAGGCGCAACCGCAGGAAGGCGACCTCCACGCGGTACGCGGCGATCAGCCATCTCGCCCGCAAAAGGCCCGTCGCGCCTGACGCCATGGACTGCACCCCTCGGATCTTCCTATATTCCTGTATAGGAATATAGTCAGAAGACTCTCATCGCGGTTCTCAAACGCGAAGCGCCGGAGCCTCGAAGAGGCTCCGGCGCTTCGTCGTGGGCGATGGGAGCGGGCGTCGAGCCCGCCCCGGCCTCAGAGCGAGTAGTACATCGTGAACTCGACCGGGTGCGGGGTCATCTCGTAGCGCATGACCTCCTCCATCTTCAGGGCGATGAACGAGTCGATCTGGTCGTCGGTGAAGACGTCGCCGGCCTTGAGGAAGGCGCGGTCGCGGTCGAGGTTCTGCAGCGCCTCGCGCAACGAGCCGCAGACGGTGGGGATCTTCTTCAGCTCGCGCGGGGGCAGGTCGTAGAGATCCTTGTCCATGGCCGCGCCCGGATCGATCTTGTTGAGGATGCCGTCGAGCCCGGCCATCAGCAGCGCCGAGAAGGCGAGGTAGGGGTTGGCCATCGGATCGGGGAAGCGGACCTCGACGCGCTTGGCCTTCGGGCTCTTCGTCCACGGGATGCGGCAGGAGGCCGAGCGGTTGCGCGCCGAGTAGGCGAGCAGCACGGGGGCCTCGTAGCCCGGCACCAGGCGCTTGTAGGAGTTGGTCGACGGGTTGGTGAAGGCGTTCAGGGCCTTGGCGTGCTTGATGATGCCGCCGATGTACCACAGGCATTCCTGGGAGAGGCCGGCATACTTGTCGCCGGCGAAGATCGGCTTGCCGTCCTTCCAGATCGACTGGTGCACGTGCATGCCCGAGCCGTTGTCGCCGAAGACGGGCTTCGGCATGAAGGTCGCAGTCTTGCCGAAGCTCTGCGCCACGTTGTGGATGCAGTACTTGTAGATCTGCATGTGGTCGGCGAGCAGCGTCAGCGTGTCGAACTTCATGCCGAGCTCGTGCTGGGCGCTGGCGACCTCGTGGTGGTGCTTCTCCACCTTCACGCCCATGCCCTGCATCGCGGCCAGCATCTCGCCGCGCATGTCTTGGGCCGAATCCTGCGGCGGCACCGGGAAGTAGCCGCCCTTGGTGGCGACGCGGTGGCCGAGGTTGCCGCCCTCGTAGTCGGTGAAGCCGTTGGTGGGCAGCTCGGTCGAATCGAGCTGGAAGCCGGTGTGGTACGGGTCGGCGCCGAACTTCACGTCGTCGAAGACGAAGAACTCGGCCTCCGGGCCGACGTAGATCGTGTCGCCGATGCCGGTGGACTTGAGATAGGCCTCGGCGAGCTTGGCGGTGCCGCGCGGGTCGCGCGGGTAGGGCGCGCCGGTCGAGGGCTCGAGCACGTCGCAGACGATGACCATGGTGGCCGCCGAGAAGAACGGGTCCATCGTGGCGGTCGCCGGGTCAGGCATCAGCAGCATGTCGGATTCGTTGATCGCCTTCCAGCCGGCGATCGACGAGCCGTCGAACATCGTGCCTTCCTCGAAGATCTCGTCGTCCACCAGGCTGACGTCGAAGGTGACGTGCTGCCACTTGCCGCGCGGGTCCGTGAACCGGAAGTCGACATACTTGACGTCGTTGTCCCGGATGGTCTTGAGCACCTCGGCCGCTGTCGTCATCGTGGACGTCCTCCTGACATTCGTGGGCCGCCGCACCGTGCAGTGCGCCGGACGTGGGCTCCATACAGCCCGCGACGCCGTCGTGCCAACCGAAGGGGCCGGGAAATCGTCGTCGCCTTGGACGACGGGCGGTGCCGCCGCATCGCCCGCGCCCGAGTCACGCGAACCGGCCCCCTCCGAGCCCGACGCTCACGCGGAGTTGACTGCCTCGGCCGCGCGGGGACGGGAACCGCCGGCGGGACGGCGTTTCGCTGGCACGGTCCCTGCTAGCGGGGTCTCGGTCGTCGGAAGCCCCGGAGCGGCTGCCGTTCCCGCTGGCTTTTCATCGTTAACGGACGAGAGACTCGGAATGACGAAATACAAACTCGAGTATTTGTGGCTCGACGGGTACACGCCGGTCCCGAATCTTCGCGGCAAGACCCAGATCAAGGACTTCGACGGCTTCCCGACCCTCGAGCAGCTCCCGCTCTGGGGCTTCGACGGCTCATCGACCCTGCAGGCCGAGGGCGGCTCGTCCGACTGCATGCTCAAGCCCGTGCGCCACTTCCCCGATTCCACGCGCAAGAACGGCGTGCTGGTGATGTGCGAAGTGATGATGCCGGACGGCAAGACCCCGCACCCGTCGAACAAGCGCGCCACCATCCACGACGACCCGGGCGCCTGGTTCGGCTTCGAGCAGGAATACTTCTTCTACAAGGACGGCCGCCCGCTCGGCTTCCCGTCGACCGGCTACCCCGCGCCGCAGGGCCCGTACTATTGCGGCGCCGGCTACTCGAACGTCGGCCCGATCGCGCGCCAGATCGTCGAGGAGCACCTCGACCTCTGCCTCGACGCCGGCATCAACCACGAGGGCATCAACGCCGAGGTGGCCAAGGGCCAGTGGGAGTTCCAGATCTTCGGCAAGGGCTCCAAGAAGGCCGCCGACGAGATGTGGGTCGCGCGCTACCTGCTGCAGCGCCTGTGCGAGAAGTACGGCATCGACGTCGAGTACCACTGCAAGCCGCTCGGCGACACCGACTGGAACGGCTCGGGCATGCACGCCAACTTCTCGACCACCTACCTCCGCGAGACCGGCGGCAAGGAATACTTCGAGAAGCTGATGGCGGCGTTCAAGGAGAACCTCGACGACCACATCGCCGTCTACGGCCCCGACAACCACATGCGGCTGACCGGCAAGCACGAGACCGCGGCGATCAACCAGTTCTCCTACGGCGTGGCCGACCGCGGCGCCTCGATCCGCGTGCCGCACTCCTTCGTCAACAACGACTACAAGGGCTACCTGGAAGACCGCCGTCCCAACAGCCAGGGGGACCCCTACCAGATCGCCTCGCAGATCCTGAAGACGGTCGAGTCGGTTCCGACCCACTGAGGTCCGGGATTTCGGCCTTACGCGGCGGCGCGGGTCTTCGGATCCGCGCCGTCTTTCGTTCCCCGGGCGCGTGCCGGTCGGAACGCGGACCCCCCTCTCCCGGAGGGGAGAAGAGGCCCTTCGGCGCTTCGCGGAGAGCTCACGCGCCGAAGATCGACCAGCCCATGCGCTTGGTCAGGCTTTCCAGCGCGATCCGGCCGAGATGCGAGTTGCCGGATTCGTCGAGGCCGGGCGACCAGACCGCGATCGAGGCCCGGCCCGGGGCGATCGCCAGGATGCCGCCGCCGACGCCGCTCTTGCCCGGCAGGCCGACCCGGTAGGCGAACTCGCCCGAGCCGTCGTAGTGGCCGCAGGTCAGCATCACTGCGTTGATGCGGCGCGCGCGCTCGGGCGGGATCACCGACAGGCCGGTGGCGGGGTTCCGGCCGGAATGGGCCAGGAAGCGCCCCGCCGTGGCGAGCTGCCGGCACGACATGCTGATCGCGCAATGGTGGAAGTAGACGCCGAGCGTGTAGTCGACCGGGTTCTCGACCACGCCGAAGGACTTCATGTAGTTGGCCAGCGCCACGTTGCGGAAGCCGGTGCGCTTCTCGGACGCCGCCACCGCCTCGTCGATGGCGATGGTCGGGTCGTTGGCGAGCGCCTGCATGAAGCGCAGGATCTCGCCCAGCGCCTCGCGCGGCTGGTGGCCGGACAGGATCACGTCGGTCACCGCGATCGCGCCGGCATTGATGAAGGGGTTGCGCGGAACGCCCTGCTCGCGCTCCAGCTGCACGATCGAGTTGAACGGGCTGCCCGAGGGCTCGCGCCCGACGCGCTTCCACAGGGCGTCGCCGACCATGCCGAGCGCGAGCGTCAGGGTGAAGACCTTCGACACGCTCTGGATCGAGAACGGGGTCTCGCTGTCGCCGGCCGCGGCGATGGTGCCGTCGGCATCGATCACGACGAGGCCGAAGGCCTGCGGGTCGACGCGGGCGAGCTCGGGGATGTAGCGCGCGACCGTGCCCCGGTCGGAGCGCTGCCGCATCTCGTAGGCGATCTCCTCGACCACGCTGCGCAGGTGCGGAGCGAGGCTCACGCGCCGCCTCCCGGCGCGGGGCTCAGATCGCGTCCGGCCCGGTCTCGCCGGTGCGGATGCGGATCGCCTCCTCGATGGTCGAGACGAAGATCTTGCCGTCGCCGATGCGGCCGGTCTGGGCCGACTTGCGGATCGCCTCGACGGCGCCCTCGACCAGCGCGTCCGAGAGCACGATCTCGAGCTTCACCTTGGGCAGGAAGTCGACGACGTATTCCGCGCCGCGATACAGCTCGGTGTGGCCCTTCTGGCGGCCGAAGCCCTTGGCCTCGATCACGGTGATGCCCTGGAGGCCGACCTCCTGGAGCGCCTCCTTCACCTCGTCGAGCTTGAAGGGCTTGATGATCGCTTCGATCTTCTTCATGCCGGACGGCCCAACCTGCGCTCTATGATGCCGAATTTCTATCACTCCGCCGGTCCGGCCGCCACGCCGTTTTCAACCCGCCCCCGGGGAAACTGCCCATTCTGGTTGCATGAAATGCAAATCGTTTAGGCAATTTCACCGTGAGGGCCGATTGTTTGGGCATCGGCTGGACCGTGCACGGGCAGCGTGGGTTCGAACGGGACGGAAGTGACGCGATGGACGGCTCACGCCTGATGACGGTCGACGCGATGAGGACCGTCGATGCGACGGCGATCGCCGGGGGCACGCCGGGCATCGCCCTGATGCGGGCGGCCGGCGCCGCGGTGGCGGAGCGGGCGCGGGCGCACCTGACCCCGGGCGGCCGGGTGCTCGTCCTGTGCGGCCCCGGCAACAACGGCGGCGACGGGTTCGTCGCGGCCCGCCTGCTCGCCGAGGCCGGGCACGGCGTCGATCTCGCCCTGCTCGGCCCCCGCGACGCCCTCTCGGGCGATGCGGCCGAGGCCGCGGCGGCGTGGACCGGGACGGTGCTGGGCTTGGCGGAGGCCGAGCCGTCGCGCGCCGACCTCGTCGTCGATGCGCTGTTCGGCGCCGGCCTGTCGCGCGACCTCGAAGGGCCGGCCCGCCATGCGCTCGAGCGGGTCGCGGCGTCCGGGCGCCCGGTGCTGGCGGTCGACGTGCCGAGCGGGGTCGACGGCGATACCGGCGCCGTCCGCGGCTTCGCGGTCCGGGCGGTCGAGACCGTCACGTTCGTCGCGGAGAAGCCCGGCCACCGGCTTCAGCCCGGCCGCGGCCTGTGCGGCCGGCTGCACGTCGCCGGGATCGGCACCGGCCCGGCGGCGTTCGCGGCCGGGCTCGCGGTCGGCGCGCCGGCGTTCCGCAACGGACCGGAGGTCTGGGGCGCGCGCCTGCCGCGGCTCGCCGATGCGAGCCACAAGTACACCCGCGGCCACGCCCTCGTGCTGTCGGGGCCGGCCACCCGCACCGGCGCGGCGCGGCTGGCCGCCCGCGGCGCGCTGCGGATCGGGGCCGGGCTCGTCACGGTGGCCTCGCCCGAGCGGGCGCTGGCGGAGAACGCCGCCCACCTCACCGCGATCATGCTGCGGCCGTGCGACTCCGCCGACGACCTCGACGACCTGCTCACCGACGAGCGCATCAACGCGATCCTGGCGGGTCCCGGCCTCGGCGTCGGCGAGGCGACGCGCGACCTCGTCGCGGTGGCGGCCGCCGCCGGGCGCGGCCTCGTGCTCGACGCCGATGCGCTGACGAGCTTTTCCAAGCAGGCGGCCCTGCTCGCCGCCCACCTCGCCGACGGCGACGCGAAGGCGGTGCTGACCCCGCATGCGGGCGAGTTCGCGAAACTGTTCGCGGGCACCGACGCCGTTGCGGAGGTCGGCAAGCTCGAGCAGGCCCGCCGCGCCGCCGCACGGGTCGGCGCCGTGGTGGTGCTCAAGGGCCCCGACACGGTGGTGGCCGCCCCCGACGGCCGCGCCGCGATCAACGACCACGCCACGCCGTGGCTCGGCACCGCCGGCTCGGGCGACGTGCTCGCCGGCCTGGTCGCGGGGCTCCTGGCCCAGGGCATGCCGCCGTTCGAGGCGGCCTGCGCCGCGGCCTGGCTCCACGGCGATGCCGGCTTGCGCCACGGCCCGGGGCTGATCGCCGAGGATATTCCGGAGTTGATGCCGGCGGTGCTGGCGGCGGTTCTGGAAGAGCTTGGAGGGTGACGACGGTCTTTTCCCTCCCCCGCAAAGGGGGAGGGAAGAAGCGGGATGCGTCACGTCACCTCGAAGCAGGTCCACAGCCCGGTGTCGAACCGCTCCAGCACCGTCGCGCTGATCAGCCAGCGGCCGGGATTGTCGGCCTGGAAGGCGATGCGGGCGGTGCGGCCTTCGAGGAGCTGGAAGGTGTCGAGCCAGTAGGGCTCCCAGCCGTCGTCGAGGGGGTGGAGCAGGCGGAAGACGTGGCCGTGCAGGTGCAGCGCCTGCGGGAACGCGGTCTCGTTGCGCAAGGCCAGCACCACCACCTGGCCGCGCTTCACCGTGAAGATCGGCGCGAGGCCCGCGGTCGCGCTGGTGCCGTTGACCGACCAGATCCGGTTGGCGTCCCCGGAATAGGCCGGCTCCGCCTCGGGCTTGTCCTTCGAGAGGCTGGCGCCGCCGGTGATCACCACGTCGCGGCGCAGCGCGTTCTGCAGCTTGACCTCGCGCGGCAGCAGCGGGTTCTCGCCGATCGGCCCGATCGGCGGCCGCTTCTCGGTGATGGCCGAGCCCTTGGTGACGACGGTGGCGAGCTGCAGGCCCTGGCCGACCAGCGCGGTGATCGCCCCCTTCGCGTCGGCCTCCGCCGGCAGGTCGATCAGCAGGTCGTAGCGGGTGCCGGGCGGGAACGGCAGCGTCGCGCGCAGCGGCTCGAACGTGTCGGTCGGCTGGCCGTCGACGGCCGCGACGTAGACCTTCAGGCCCTCGAAGCGGATGCGGGTCGCCCGGGCGTTGCAGGCGTTGCCGAGCCGCACCCGGATCCGGCTGCCCGGCCGCGCCTCGAAGGTGGCCGGCACGTTGGCACCGTTGATGGTCACGAGGTTGCCGAGCCGGCCGTTGCTCGCCGCGAACGCGGTCTGGCCGAAGGGCAGCAGCGCGCCGTCGTCCTGCAGGCGCCAGTCCTGCATCAGCAGCGACACGTCGGCCTCGACCGCGGGGGGCGCCTTCTCCTCCACGACCAGGAAGCCGGCGAGCCCCCGGCCGGACGGCTCGCTCGATCCGCCGACCACGAGCGGACGGACCAGGAAGGTGCCGGCGTCGGGCGGCACGAAATCGTAGGTGAAGTCGGCGCCGGGCGCGATCGGCGCCTGCGTCACGCCGCCGACGCCGTCCATGGCGTTCTTGTTGCGCACCCCGTGCCAGTGCAGCGAGAGCGGCTTGTCGGTCCTGTTCTCGACCCGCACGCGCACGGCCTCGCCGAGCTTCACCCGGAACGTCGGAGGCGCCGAGGTCCCGTCGAACGACCATACGGCGGTCTCGGGGGCGGGCTCGGGCCGGAAGCGCGTCTTGGACGGCGCCGCCTTCGCGGCGCGCGGCTCCGGCAGCGGCGCGGTCGGCGCCCCCGGCGCAGGCGCCGCGGGCTTGCCCTGGGCCCGGCCGGCCCGCGGGAGCAGGAGGAACGCGGCGCTTCCCAGGAAGAGCGCCCGACGCGACGCGCCGTGTCGAGATTCGGTCGGCGGCGCGGATCGGGCTGTCGGCATGGAACCTCGGAGCGGCGGGGCGCGCGCGCGGAATCCGGGGCGGATTCCGGGGCCGCCGCTTGTAGCCGCCGCCCCCGCGCGGCGCCACCGTTTCGGACCCGCAAGTTTTTTGCTGCGGCCTGTGCCTCGCATGCTATAGACCCGCCCTCCGGCGGCCGGACACGCGCCGGGCATCGGCGCTCGCGGGCGTGGCGGAACTGGTAGACGCGCTGGATTTAGGTTCCAGTGTCGCAAGACGTGGGGGTTCGAGCCCCTCCGCCCGCACCAGCTCCGCCGTCGGAAACGGAAACGGCCGATCCCTGTGCGGACGCGGGCGGCCGGCTCCGCCCAGCGGATGCCGTTCGCCTCGCGCGGTCCCGCTTCCCCGTACCGAACCCGCGACTCCGTCAGGCCTCAGCAAGGGCCGCACCCGGATGCTCGCGCATACGATCACACGGACTTTGAGAGCGACGACGATGCAGGTGACCGAGACACACTCCGAGGGGCTGAAGCGCACGTTTCAGGTGTCCCTCGCCGCGAGCGAGCTCGAGGATCGCCTGAACACCGAGCTGTCGGGCATGAAGGACAAGGTCCAGCTCAAGGGCTTCCGGCCGGGCAAGGTGCCGGTGGCGCACCTGCGCAAGGTCTACGGCCGCTCGGTGATGGCCGACGTGGTGCAGAACGCCGTCAACGAGGCGAACCAGAAGATCGTCGCCGACAACGGCCTCAAGCTCGCCCTCGAGCCGCAGATCGAGTTCCCCTCCGACCGGTCGGTGGTCGAGAAGGCGCTCGACGCCAAGGCCGACCTCTCGTTCAAGGTCGCCCTCGAGGTGCTGCCGAGCTTCGAGCTCGCCGACCTCTCCGACGTCAGCCTGACCAAGCTGGTCGCCACCCCCTCGGACACCGAAGTGAACGAGGCGCTGGAGCGCATGGCCGGCCAGAGCCGCCCGTTCACCGAGCGCGACGCCGGCGCGGCCGCCGAGACCGGCGACCGCCTCACCATCGACTTCGTCGGCCGCATCGACGGCACCGAGTTCGAGGGCGGCAAGGGCGAGGGCATCGATCTCGAGCTCGGCTCGAACTCCTTCATCCCCGGCTTCGAGGAGGCGCTGGTCGGCGCCAAGGTCGGCGAGCAGCGCCTCGTCAAGGCGACCTTCCCGGAGGCCTACGGCGCCGAGCAACTCGCCGGCAAGGACGCCGAGTTCGACGTGACCGTCACCAAGATCCAGGCGCCGGGCGAGGCCAAGATCGACGACGACTTCGCCAAGGGCATGGGCCTCGACTCCCTCGACGCGCTCAAGGAGGCGGTGGCCAAGGCGATCGGTACCGACTTCGAGGCGGCCTCGCGCCGCAAGCTCAAGAAGGAGCTCCTCGACGCGCTCGACGGCCGCTACGCCTTCGACCTGCCGCCCTCGCTCGTCGCGCAGGAATTCGCCAGCGTCTGGGCCCAGGTCGAGCAGGACCTGAAGGCCCGCGGCAAGACCTTCGAGGACGAGGACACCACCGAGGAGAAGGCCACCGCCGAGTACCGCAAGATCGCCGAGCGTCGCGTGCGCCTCGGCTTGGTGCTTGCGCAGGTCGGCGAGAGCGCCGATATCAAGGTCTCCGACGAAGAGGTGAACCAGGCCCTCATCGCCCGGGTCCGGCAGTTCCCGGGCCAGGAGCAGCAGGTCTGGGATTTCTACCGGAAGAATGCGCAGGCGCTCGCCGAGCTTCGGGCGCCGCTGTTCGAGGAGAAGGTCGTCGACCACGTCCTCGGCCAGGTCAAGCTGGTGGAGGAGCCCGTCTCGAAGGAGACGCTCTTCGCCGACGAGGAAGCCGACGACGCCGGCGACGGGAAGGCCGACGCCAAGTCGGCCGACTCGACGTCCGCCGAGGCGGCGCCGGCTGAATCGAAGGCCGACTGAGCCCGCGCTCGTCTCGAGGCGGCGGGCATATGGTTAGGCGGCGTTAAGGAATGCCGTCGTTCGCTGACGCGCCCGGCCTCTCCGTGATTCGCGGAGGGCTGGGCCCCTTGGAGCCCAAAAGGCCATGATGAGAGATCCGGTCGACTATTATAACAGCGCGCTCGTGCCCATGGTGGTCGAGCAGTCGAGCCGCGGCGAGCGGGCGTTCGACATCTACTCGCGACTGCTGCGCGAGCGGATCATCTTCCTCACCGGACCGGTCGAGGATTACGGCGCGTCGCTGATCGTCGCGCAGCTGCTGTTCCTCGAGGCTGAGAACCCGAAGAAGGAGATCTCCTTCTACATCAACTCGCCCGGCGGCGTGGTGACCTCGGGCCTGTCGATCTACGACACGATGCAGTTCATCCGTTGCCCGGTGACGACGCTCTGCGTCGGCCAGGCCGCCTCGATGGGCTCGCTGCTCCTCACCGCCGGCGAGCCGGGCCACCGCTTCGCCCTGCCCAACGCCCGCATCATGGTCCACCAGCCGTCCGGCGGGTTCCAGGGCCAGGCCACCGACATCCTGATCCACGCCCGCGAGATCGAGGCGCTGAAGAAGCGCCTCAACGAGATCTACGTGAAGCACACCGGGCGCGACTACGACTCGATCGTCCAGGCGCTGGAGCGCGACAACTTCATGACCGCCGATGCGGCCAAGGAGTTCGGCCTGATCGACGAGGTCATCCAGAAGCGGCCCGAGCCGGCCGCCGCCTGAGGAGGCCGCATGCCCTCGCCCGGCGGCCGCGGCGTCGCCGGGGGAGGGGTGTGGCGATCGCGGCCTTGATCCCGCCGCGGCCGCGTGTTTGCATCGGGGTTCGCGGCGACCGGTTCGCGAGGGACCCCAGGCAAAGACGCGCAGGTGACTTTTTCTTTAAGCGGATTCCCTTACTTGTAAACGATGCGCGTGTGCCCCCGGCTGGCAGCGCACGCACGAATCGGAGACCGATATGAGCAAGACTGGCGGCACCGACTCCAAGAGCACGCTGTACTGCTCGTTTTGCGGCAAGAGCCAGCACGAGGTCCGCAAGCTGATCGCGGGCCCGACGGTGTTCATCTGCGACGAGTGCGTCGAGCTGTGCATGGACATCATCCGCGAGGAGTCGAAATCCTCCCTGGTGAAGAGCCGCGACGGCGTGCCCACGCCGAAGGAGATCCGGCGCGTCCTCGACGACTACGTCATCGGCCAGGACTTCGCGAAGAAGGTCCTCTCGGTCGCGGTGCACAACCACTACAAGCGCCTCGCCCACGCGACCAAGCACAACGACGTCGAGCTGGCCAAGTCCAACATCATGCTGATCGGGCCGACGGGCTCGGGCAAGACGCTGCTCGCGCAGACGCTGGCCCGCATCCTCGACGTGCCGTTCACCATGGCGGACGCGACCACGCTGACCGAGGCGGGCTACGTCGGCGAGGACGTCGAGAACATCATCCTCAAGCTGCTCCAGGCCTCGGACTACAACGTCGAGCGGGCGCAGCGCGGCATCGTCTACATCGACGAGATCGACAAGATCTCGCGCAAGTCCGACAACCCCTCGATCACCCGCGACGTCTCGGGCGAGGGCGTGCAGCAGGCGCTCCTGAAGATCATGGAAGGCACCGTCGCCTCCGTGCCTCCGCAGGGCGGCCGCAAGCACCCGCAGCAGGAGTTCCTGCAGGTCGACACGACCAACATCCTGTTCATCTGCGGCGGCGCCTTCGCCGGGCTCGAGCGGATCATCTCGGCGCGCGGCAAGGGCACCTCGATCGGCTTCGGCGCGACCGTGCAGGCCCCCGACGACCGGCGCACCGGCGAGGTGTTCCGCTCGGTCGAGCCCGAGGACCTGCTGAAGTTCGGCCTCATCCCCGAGTTCGTCGGCCGCCTTCCCGTGCTGGCGACGCTCGAGGACCTCGACGAGGACGCCCTCAAGAAGATCCTCCAGGAGCCGAAGAACGCCCTGGTGAAGCAGTACCAGCGGCTGTTCGAGATGGAGAACGTCGACCTGACGTTCCAGGACGAGGCGCTGTCGCTCGTCGCCCGCAAGGCGATCGAGCGCAAGACCGGCGCCCGCGGCCTGCGCTCCATCCTGGAGACGATCCTCCTCGACACGATGTACGACCTGCCGGGCCTCGACTCGGTGGAGCAGGTCGTGATCGGCCCCGAGGTGGTCGAGGGCAAGTCGCGCCCGCTCTTCATCCACGGCGACCGCAACAAGGAAGCGCCGGCCAGCGTCAGCGCCTGACGTGCGCCGGCGCACATGCGCTAAGTCCTTGATGGAGCGGGCCGATCACGGATCGGCCCGCGACAGGTGGGCACCTTGAAACGGGGCTCCTGGAAAACCACCTGAGGCTCAGCGCAGTGGCCGCTGCCTCCCTTGAGGGGCGGTGCCGCGCCACCAGCCGCAAAGTCTCCAGCAGACCTATCCCGACCCTCGCGGCCCGGTCGGCCCCTGGCAGGAAGCTTGCTCCGAATCGGAGGAGCGACCGCCCGGCGTCCCTCATGAGGAAGTCAACGATGACCCAATCGAAATCCCGCCAGCCGGTCGTTCCGGGCTCGACCGGCTCCTACGCCGTCCTGCCGTTGCGCGACATCGTCGTCTTCCCGCACATGATCGTGCCCTTGTTCGTGGGTCGCGAGAAGTCCATCCGCGCGCTCGAGGAGGCGGTCAAGACCGACCGCCACATCCTGCTCGCCACCCAGATCAACGCCGGCGACGACGACCCGGCCACCGACGCGATCTACACGATCGGGACGCTCGCCTCCGTGCTGCAGCTCCTGAAGCTGCCCGACGGCACCGTGAAGGTGCTGGTCGAGGGCGGCGGCCGTGCCAAGATCACCGGCTTCACCCGCTCGGACGAGTACTACGAGGCCGAGGCCGAGGCCCTGGTCGACGAGCTCGGCGACAAGGTCGAGGCCGAGGCGCTCGCGCGCTCGGTGCTCTCGGAGTTCGAGAACTACGTCAAGCTCAACAAGAAGATCTCGCCCGAGGTCGTCTCCGCGGTCACGCAGATCGAGGAGCCCTCGAAGCTCGCCGACACGATCGGCTCGCACCTCCTCGTCAAGATCGCCGACAAGCAGGCGATCCTGGAGACGCCGACGGTGGCCGCGCGCCTGGAGCGCGTGCTGTCGCTGATGGAGAGCGAGATCTCCGTGCTGCAGGTGGAGAAGCGCATCCGTACCCGCGTCAAGCGGCAGATGGAGAAGACCCAGCGCGAGTACTACCTCAACGAGCAGATGAAG
This sequence comes from Methylobacterium sp. J-092, assembly GCF_022829325.1. Taxonomy (NCBI): domain Bacteria; kingdom Pseudomonadati; phylum Pseudomonadota; class Alphaproteobacteria; order Hyphomicrobiales; family Methylobacteriaceae; genus Methylobacterium; species Methylobacterium sp. J-092. The sequence continues at coordinate 69,830 of NZ_JAKSXU010000202.1, forward strand.
GCGATCCAGAAGGAACTCGGCGACGAGGACGGCCGCGACGAGCTGGCCGAGCTCGAGGACAAGATCGAGAAGACCAAGTTCACCAAGGAAGCCCGCGAGAAGGCGTCGGCCGAGCTGAAGAAGCTGCGCCAGATGTCGCCGATGTCGGCCGAGGCGACGGTGGTGCGCAACTACCTCGACTGGATGCTCGGCATCCCGTGGAACAAGCGCTCGAAGATCAAGAAGGATCTCCTCGGCGCCCAGGTCCTGCTCGACGGCGACCATTTCGGTCTGGAGAAGGTCAAGGAGCGGATCGTCGAGTACCTCGCCGTGCAGCAGCGGGCCAACAAGCTCACTGGGCCGATCCTCTGCCTCGTCGGGCCCCCCGGCGTCGGCAAGACCTCGCTCGGCAAGTCGATCGCCAAGGCGACGGGTCGCGAGTTCGTGCGGATGTCGCTCGGCGGCGTGCGTGACGAGGCCGAGATCCGCGGCCACCGCCGGACCTACATCGGCTCGATGCCCGGCAAGATCGTCCAGTCGATGCGCAAGGCCAAGACCTCGAACCCGCTCATCCTGCTGGACGAGATCGACAAGATGGGCATGGATTTCCGCGGTGACCCCTCTGCCGCCCTGCTGGAGGTTCTCGACCCCGAGCAGAACGCGACCTTCAACGACCATTACCTCGAGGTCGACTACGACCTGTCGAACGTGATGTTCGTGACGACCGCCAACACCCTCAACATCCCTGGGCCCCTGATGGACCGCATGGAGGTGATCCGCATCGCCGGGTACACCGAGGAGGAGAAGGTCGAGATCGCGCGCAAGCACCTGATCCAGAACGCGCTGAAGAAGCACGGCCTGGACAGCAAGGAATGGTCGATCGACGACGAGGCCCTGCTGATGCTCGTCCGCCGCTACACGCGGGAGGCGGGCGTGCGCAACCTCGAGCGCGAGCTGTCGAACCTGATCCGCAAGGCGGTGAAGGAGATCCTCATCACCAAGGTGAAGAGCGTCGAGATCGACGTCGAGCGCCTGCAGGTCTTCCTCGGCCCGCCGAAGTTCCGCTACGGCGAGATCGATGCCGACGACCAGGTCGGCGTGGTCACCGGGTTGGCCTGGACCGAGGTCGGCGGCGAGTTGCTGACGATCGAGGGCGTCATGATGCCGGGCAAGGGCAAGATGACGGTCACGGGCAACCTGAAGGACGTGATGAAGGAGTCGATCTCGGCGGCGGCGAGCTACGTCCGCTCGCGGGCGCTCGACTTCGGCATCGAGCCGCCGCTGTTCGAGCGCCGGGACATCCACGTCCACGTGCCAGAGGGGGCGACCCCGAAGGACGGGCCCTCGGCCGGCATCGCCATGGCGACCGCCATCGTCTCGACCTTCACCGGCATCCCGGTGCGCCGCGACATCGCCATGACCGGCGAGGTCACGCTCCGCGGGCGGGTGCTGCCGATCGGCGGCTTGAAGGAGAAGCTGCTCGCCGCGCTCCGCGGCGGCATCAAGACGGTGCTGATCCCCGAGGAGAACGCCAAGGACATCGCCGAGGTGCCCGACAGCGTGAAGAACGGGATGGAGATCATCCCCGTCGCGATGATGGATCAGGTCCTCAAGCACGCCCTGGTGCGCCAGCCCGAGGCGATCGCCTGGGAGGAAGTGATCCCGGTCAAGAAGTCGGCCGAGGACGGCGCCGCCTTCGTCGCCCACTGACCGCCCAAGCATGAACGACGAGGCCCCGGAGCACCGCTCCGGGGCCTTTCGCTTGCATGGTCCCCCGCGAAAGGCCGCCCATGCGCATCCTGGTGATCAATCCCAACACCACCGAGGCCGTGACCGAGCGCGTCGCCGCGCATGTCCGCCGGATCGCGGGGGCCGCCGCCACGATCGTGGCGGCGACCGGCCGCTTCGGGGCCCGCTACATCGCCAGCCGGAGCGCCGCGGCGATCGCCGGCCACGCCGCGCTCGACGCCTTCGCCGAGCACGGGGCCGGATGCGATGCGGTCTACCTCGCCTGCTTTGGCGATCCCGGGCTGCTGGCGCTGCGCGAGATCGCCCCCGTCCCGGTCGTCGGCATGGCCGAGGCCGCCTGCCGCGAGGCGGCCTCGGCCGGGCGCTTCGCGATCGTCACCGGGGGGACGGCGTGGCGGCCGATGCTGAGCGAGTTCGTCGCGCTCCTCGACCTGTCGGATCGGCTCGCCGGTCTCCGCACGACAAACGCCACCGGCGGCGAGATTCACCGCGACCCGGACGCGGCCCTGGCCGACCTGATCGCCGCCTGCCGCGCCTGCGCCGACGAGGACGGGGCCGATACGGTGATCCTCGGCGGCGCCGGCTTGGCGGGCCTCGCCGAGCGCATCCAGCCCGCGGTTCCGGTCCCCGTCCTGTGCTCGGTGGAGGCCGGCACCCGCGCGGTCCTCGCCGCCGCGGCCCGACCCGGCCCCACGCCGCCCGACCGCCCGGCGATCGACAGCGCCGGCCTGTCCCCGGCCCTGGCGCAGCTCCTGGCCAGCGCGTAGGGGGGGCGCCGCGTGCGCCTCGGCCTTGCCTCGGTGCCGCGGCATGCCGTACCACGCGGGCGCGGGCGGTTAGCTCAGTTGGTAGAGCGTCTCCTTTACACGGAGAGGGTCGGGGGTTCGAGTCCCTCACCGCCCACCAATCGTCACGACGGCTCGGGGCGGGTCGTCGGACCCAGCGGGCGTTCGATCCTCGGAAGCGCCTCGGCGACCGGCGTCGCGGATCGCTCCACGAGATGCCGGCGCCGCGTCGGTCCGTGCGATCCTCGGGCTCCGATCCCCGTCGGCCGCGCGGATGGGGGATGATGGCGCCTCGGGCGAAATGATGCTCTAGGCTCCGGAGGCGCCACCCAGGACCAGCGACATGCGAACCGTCATCCTCGCGCTTGCCATCACGATCGCGCCCGTCCCGGCGCTCGCCCTGTGCAGCTGCACCTGTGTCCAGGGAACCGCCGTCGCGCGATGCTCCTCGACCGCCGACAACGTGCCGATCTGCCAGCTGCTGTGCCCGCCCTCCGCTGCCGCGCAATCGGTCGCCGGTCCGTCGATCACGCTGCCGGGCGCGCCGCAGCGTCGCCCGGACCCGATCCAGATCAACGAGCAGAACCAACAGCTGCGCTCGCAGGGCATCACGCCCCGCGACGGCCAGCCCCTGGACCGCTGACCCGCGACACGCCCCCCCGCGGCACCCGATCCGGCCCCGGTTCACCCGCCGTGCCGGCCGGCGTGATCGCGCCGTCTCCGCACGATGGAGAGCGGCCGGCATAAGCCGGTCCGACACCGGAATGCGGCCGGCCGACGGCAGGCTCGACCTCGCACGGGGACGTGCCCGCCCGGCCGATCCCGGAGCCGGGCGTCTCAGTCCAGCCGCACCGGCGGCCCGACGGCGTGGGCGAGGTCGTCGGCGAGCCAGGCGAGGGCGCCGCGGAACGGGCCGAGCAGGCCGACCTGGTGCCGGCGGTAGAGTAGGTCGTGGGCGAGCCGCGCGAACAGGCCGCGCAGGCGGCCGCCGCCGAAGGTGTAGCGCCCGAGCGTGCCCCAGCCGTTGTAGTCGGCCAGGGACACGAGCGCGCCCTTGTCGCGATAGCGGAACGGCGCCATCGCGCCGCCGCGCCGCCACGCCTCGAAATGGCGCACGAGGTGCCGGGCCTGCTGGTGGGCCGCCTGCGCGGTCGCCGGCACCGGATGCTCCGCGCCGGGCTGCGGGCAGGCGGCGCAGTCGCCGAGCGCGAAGATCGCCGGGTCGCGCGTGGCCTGGAGGGTGTCGCCGACCACGAGCTGGCCGGTGCGCGACCGGTCGAGCCCCTCGATCCGGGCGAGCACCGCGGGCGCGCGCACCCCGGCGGCCCAGACCTTGATGTCGGCCTCGATCCGTCCGCCGTCCTTCAGCGTGAAGCCCGCGGCGTCGGCGCCGGTCACCAGGGCGCCGGTGCGCACGTCGACCGCGAGGTCGGCCAGGGTGGCCGCCGCGGCCCGGGAAACGCGATCGGGGAAGGCGGCGAGCAGGCGCGGGCCGCTCTCGATCAGGGTGAGGCGGAGCTTTTCGCGCAAGGCGCCGGTGCCGTAGCCGGCGATCACGTCGACGGCGTGCTTCAGCTCGGCCGCGAACTCGACGCCGGTGGCGCCGCCGCCGACGATGGCGATCCGCAGGCTGGCCTCCGAGCGCAGCGCCGCCAGCACCTGCCCGCGCAGGCGCCGGTGCAGCGCTTCCGCGTCGGAGAGGTCGTCGATCGTGGCGCAATGCTCGGCCACGCCCGGCGTCCCGAAATCGTTCGCGCGGCTGCCGAGGGCGAGGATCAGCACGTCGTAGCCGAGCTGCGTCGGCGCGAGGGCCGCCCCGGCGCCCTCCGCGTCGAAGGGGGCGAGGGTCAGCTGCCGCGCGGCACGGTCGACGGCCTGCAGCGAGCCGAGCCGGAAGCGGAAATGGTTGGCCTTGGCCTGCGCGAGCAAGCTCAGCTTCTGCCGGTCCGGCAGCGCGGTGCCGGCGGCGAAGGTGTGCAGCATCGGCTTCCAGACATGGGACAGGGCCCGGTCGACCAGGGTGACCTGCGCCGCCCCGTTCCGGCCGAGGCGGCGGCCGAGGCCGGTCGCCACCGTGATCCCGGCGATGCCGCCGCCGACGATCACGATGCGGGTCGGTTCTGCCATGCCGGTTCCATCCTCGAGGTCGTCCCGGATCGGTCCGGTCGATGCTCGAACGCGCGCCACCGCGCCGCGGTTCGCTCGGTGCGCGACCGGACCCGACCTCCGGGGGCGACGGAACCGCTGCCGATCCACTCGGCCGAACCCGGTCAGCCCAGGGTTCGCCCTCCACCTCGGAGGAAACTCGGATGATGCGGGTGCAGCGGCTTTGCTGGGTTGCCGTCCTGGCCGTTCTCGGCCGTGCCGATACAGCTTTCGCGCAGGAGCAGGGGCCCCTACACCGACGACATCGTGAAGTCGACATGGCCGCGCGGCGCCCAGATCGGCCTCGGCGCTCCCGTCTCGGAGCCCGATCACGGCCAGGGAACCGGCCCGAACGCGTCTCAGGACGCACGCTCCACGCGGTCCCATCGGCCGGTGCCGATGAGACCGGATGCGCGCTCCTTTCCCGATCAGCTCTCCAGCTCGCTGTCCCAGTACAGGTAGTCGAGCCAGGTGTGGTGGTAGTCGCGGTGGTCGAACTCGGGCTGGCGGTGGTGCAGCTCGTAGCGGGTCGGGCGGCGCGGCTCGGTCAGCAGCGGCATCTCGGCCTCGTGCGGGGTGCGGTTCGCCTTGCGCAGGTTGCACGGGCTGCAGGCGGCGACGACGTTCTCCCAGGTGGAGAGCCCGCCGCGGGAGCGCGGGTTGACGTGGTCGAAGGTCAGGCCGCCCGAGGGCAGGCGCAGGCCGCAATACTGGCACGAGAAGCTGTCGCGCAGGTAGATGTTGTAGCGGGTGAAGGCCGGGCTGCGGGCCAGCGTCACGTAGTTCTTCAGCGCCACCACGCTCGGCACCCGGAGCGCCCGGCTCGGGCTGCGCGCCTCGACGTCGTAGCTCGCCACCAGCGTCACGCGGTCGAGGAACAGGGCGGTGAAGGCGTCCTTCCAGCTCCACAACGAGAGCGGGTTGTAGGAGAGCGGCCGGTAATCCGCGTTGAGGACGAGGGTCTGGAGATCCATCATCGGCGCGACTCTTCGAACGAAAGCCATACGGGACAACGCGCGAGATCGACATTGCGCGCTGTCCCGAGGACAGGGTCGACGGGGGGATGGGGCTCTCGTGCGTCCGGGCGCGGGATCCGGCGGCCCGGCGGCGGCACCGTTTCGGCCGGAGGCATGGGACACGCGTGGCGCGCCGGGCGCGGTCGGCGACCGGCTGGGGCGGATACATCCGGCTCGCGGCGGGGTCCGGGTGCCAATCCGGTCGATCCCAGCCCTTCGCGAAGTGACGAAAAGGCCCTCTCCATCGGGGCTTAGTCTAATAGCAGCGTGACAGCCTTGTGAAGCTCCGCCCTGTCGCGGCCGACGCCGCACCCACAGATCGGTGGATCGCGGGGTCTTCGAAGCCGACGGCTGCCGGGACGAGGGGGCGCGTCAGCCCCAGCGCACGAACATCGCGATGAACACGGCGACCATGCTGGCCAGGAGCAGCGGGTGGCCGTCGACGATCGCGAACACGAGCAGGGAGATCGCGCCCGTGGCGATGCCGAGCATGACGGCGACGGCGGTCGGGTTCATCGCAGCATGGCTCGCGGCCGTTCAGATCTGAGCTCGGGGTCCGCCATCGATCCGGCCTCCGGCAGACCCCGTATCACGATCCGCGGATCGGCGCGGCACCGATCGGCGCCGCGCCGCGCACCGGGGCGATCAGTCGCCGACGACCTTGCCGTCCGGGCCGACCTTCACGGTCTGTTCGCGGTCGGCCAGCGCCACCTTGATCTCGTACTGCACCGATTTGCCGTCGCGCTCGACCTCGGCCTCGTAGGCCTTGCCGCCGCCCGCCTTCTGCTCGGCGATCGTCAGCGCGTCCTTCAATGACGTGGTGGCGTTCTGGAAATCGGCCGGCTTGAGGCGGGTGAAGTACCGCTCGATCGGCTGGTTCTCGGTCTTGTAGAGCGCGCCGCTGTCGGCATTGATGCCGTACTCGACGAGCTTGCCGTCCGGATAGACGACCTTGATGCTGTAATGCGTCGGGTTCTTGCCGTCCGCCTTCTCGAAATCCGCGTCGATGGCGCGGCCCTTCTCGCCCTGGGCCTCGGCCGTGGTCAGCGCCTGGGCGAGACCGACCTTGGTGGTCTTGGCGAGCTGGAACTCCTTCTGGTCGGACTCGGCCCTGGCCGCATGCGTCAGGCCGAGCGGAGCGGCGAGCAGGCCGGCGGCGATCAGGCCGGCGGTGAGGGTGAGACGGTTCGGCATGGCGTCGACTTCTTTCCCAATGCAGATGGTGGCCCGAATAACCGATCGACCGCCGCTTGGTTGCCTGCCCATCGAAAGACCTATCCAGGCTCCCGCCGGCGGCCACGGCGCGTCGCCGGCCGCCGCGTCGAGACGGTCAGCGGCGTCCGGCGCGGTCGCGCAGGATCGCGACGAAGCCGGCCGCCGCGACGCGGCGGTCGCCGTCGTTGGCGACGGTGTCGTCGGCCTCCGCCGGGACCGCGCGGGCCAGGCGCGCGGCGAGGTCGCCGTCCTCGGGGCGGCCGCGGGCGGCAAGCCGTGCGGCCAGGATCTCGGGGGCGGCCGTGATCGCCACGACGTGGACGCCGGGGAGCGTCCGGCGCGCCGCCTCGATCACCCGGCGCGAGACGTTGCACACCACGACCCGCCCCTGCTCGGCCTCGGTCAGCGCCTCGGCCGGGATCGCGTAGCCGAGGCCGTGCGCGCGCCAATGCAGGGGAAACGCGCCGGCCGCGGCGGCGCGGGAAAACTCCGCCTCGGCGATCTCGGCGTTGTCCTCGTGCGCCGAGGGCGGCCGGGTCACCAGGCGGCGCGGGAAGACGAAGCGCGGGTCGCCGGCCAGCTGCGCCCGCGCGGCGGCGATCACCGTGTCCTTGCCGGCCCCGCTCGGGCCGACCACGAGGACGAAGCCGCCCGCCATCACACCACCCGCGCGCCGGCGCGCCAGACCTCGCGGACGACGGGCACCCCTTGCGCCGTCCGCACGCGGACGAGGTCGGCGCGCAGGCCGGGCGCGATCCGGCCGCGGTCGTCGAGGCCGGTGGCGCGGGCCGGGTTGGCGGTGACGGTGGCGATGGCGGCGGCCAGGTCGATGCCGGGCACGCGCTCGGGCAGCTGGAACGCCGCCATCAGCAGGCTCGCCGGCACGTAGTCGGAGGACAGGATGCTGAGCAGGCCGGCCTCGGCGAGAGCGTGCGCCGCTACGTTGCCGGAATGCGAGCCGCCGCGGATCAGGTTGGGCGCGCCCATCATCACGGTGATGCCGGCCGCGTGCGAAGCCTCGGCCGCCTCGCGGGTGGTCGGGAACTCGGCGAGCGCGACCGCTTCGGCCCGCGACTGGGCGACGTCGGCCAGCGTCGTGTCGTCGTGGCTCGCCAGCGGGATGCCCTGCTCCCGGGCCAGCGCCACGAGGATCGGGCGGTTGCGGGCGTTGAGCGCGGCGCCGTCGCGGATCTTGCGCTCGGTGCCGGCCCGGATCGCCTCGATCGGCCGGCCGCCGCGGCCGGCATATTGATAATACTTCGCCATGTCGCGGAACTGCCGCTGCCCCGGCGTGTGATCCATCAGCGAGATCAGGCCGACGGGATGACGCCGGACGAAGGCGCGGACGGTGTCGATCACGTCGGCCGACGGGATCTCGCAGCGCAGGTGCGTCCGGTGCTCGGCCCGGAACAGGTCGGCGGCGCGCGCGTCGGCGATGGCCTGCGCCAGCGCGTCGAGCTCGGAGCCGAGGCCGCTGCCGTCCGGGTCGGTGCCGGCGCGCAGCGAATCGAACACGGTGGTGATCCCCGAGGCGGCGATCTGCGCATCGTAGGCGAGCACGGCGCCCAGCGGATGCCAGCGCACGCCGGGGCGTGGCGCGTAGTGGCTTTCCAGGTGGTCGGTGTGCAGCTCGACCAGGCCGGGGACGAGGTGGTCGCCGCGGAGGTCCCGGCCGCGCTCCGGCGCCCGGCCCGCGCCGTGCTCGGCGATGCGGCCGTCCACGATCGCGAGCCAGCCGTCGACGACGCGGTCGGCCAGGACGAGGCGCGCGTTCTCGAGGATCTCGACCCGGTCCGCCATCGCTCCGCCGTCTCCGCTCATGCCGCGCCCGTTCATGCCGCGCCCGCTCATGCCGCGATCGGCGCGCGGAAATCCGCCACGTCCACGATCCGCGTCGCCACCGCCTCGCGTACGTCGGCGTCGTGGAAGATGCCGAGGATGCCCGCGCCCGCCGCCCGCTTCTCGCGGATCAGCGCGATCACGACGTCGCGGTTGCGGGCATCGAGCGAGGCGGTCGGCTCGTCCATCAGCACGAGGGGCCGGTCGGCGATCAACCCACGGGCGATGTTCACCCGCTGCTGCTCGCCGCCCGAGAAGGTGGCCGGCGGCAGGTCCCACAGGCGCTCGGGCAGGTCGAGGCGCGCGAGCAGCGCCGCGGCGCGCGCGCGCGCCACATCGGCGGCGAGGCCGCCCTCGATGCCCGCCGCCTCGACGATCGCGCGGGCGCCGACGCGGGGGATCACGCGCAGGAACTGCGAGACGTAGGCGACGACGTGCCGGCGCAGGGCCAGGATCGCGCGCGGCTCGGCCGTGGCGACGTCCACCGTGCGGGCTCCGTCCCAGATCCGGATCGCGCCGTGCTCGCAGCGGTAATTGCCGTAGGCCATCTTCAGGAGCGAGGATTTCCCGGTGCCGGACGCGCCGCCGAGCACCACGCACTCGCCCGCCGCGACGGCGAGGCTCGCGCCCGCGATCACCGGCAGCACCGTGCCGCCGCGCAGATGCAGGGTGAAGCGCTTGCCCACGTCCTCGAAGGCGATCAGCGGCGGGGTCATGCGGCGAGCACCGAGGAGACGAGGAGCTGGGTGTAGGCGGCCTGCGGGTCGTCGAGGACCTGATCGGTCAGCCCGGTCTCGATCACCCGGCCGTGGCGCATCACCAGCACCCGGTGCGAGAGCAGGCGGGCGACGGCGAGGTCGTGGGTGACGATGATCACCGCGAGCCCGAGCTCGGCCACGAGCCCGCGGACCATGTCGAGCAGGCGCGCCTGCACCGAGACGTCGAGGCCCGAGGTCGGCTCGTCCATCAGCACGAGGCGGGGGCTCGTCACGAGGTTGCGGGCGATCTGCAGGCGCTGGCGCATGCCGCCGGAGAACCGCGTCGGCGGGTCGTCGATCCGGTCTGCGGCGATCTCGACGCGGCCGAGCCAGTCGAGGGCGGTGGCGCGGATGCGGCCGTAATGGCGCTCGCCGACGCCCATCAGCCGCTCGCCGACGTTGCCGCCGGCCGAGACCGCCATGCGCAGGCCCTGCGACGCGTCCTGGCGCACGAAGCCCCAGTCGGTCCGCATCAGCGCCCGGCGCTCGGCCGCGCTCAAGGTCGCGAGGTCGCGGCTGGCGCCGTCGCGCATCCGGTAGGCGACCGAGCCCGCATCCGCCGCGACCTCGCCGGCGACCAGGCCGAGCAGGGTCGACTTGCCGGAGCCGGATTCGCCGACCACCGCCAGCACCTCGCCCGCCTCCAAAGTGAAGCCGACGCCGTCGCAGGCCGTGCGCGCGCCGTAGCGCTTGGTCAGGCCGGAGACCGTGAGCAGGGGGGCGGTCATGATCGTTCCTCCGCTCCGTTCTTCCCTCCCCCCGGCGGATCTCGGGCTTGCTCGAGATCCGCACACCGTGTGCCCAAGTCGGGCAGGCCCGACTTGGGTGCGGGGGAGGGTGGGCCTCGCGTGAGCGAGGGTCGGGAGAGGGGAACGACAGTGCCGGATACCGCGCTCCCCTCTCCCGACCCGCTCGGCGGGCCACCCTCCCCCGCAGAGGGGGGAGGGGGAGCCACCGGCCCGAACCCGCACCGGCGCCGGTCCTCGCAATGATCGGTGTCGGAGCAGACGAACATCCGCCCGCCGGCATCGTCGAGGACGACCTCGTCGAGGTAGACATCGTCGGACCCGCACAGGGCGCAGGGGCGGTCGAAGCGTTGGATTTGGAAGGGATGGTCCTCGAAGTCGAGGCTGCGCACCCGCGTGTAGGGCGGCACCGCGTAGATGCGCTTCTCGCGGCCGGCGCCGAAGAGCTGCAGGGCGGGGCAGTCGTCCATCTTCGGGTTGTCGAACTTCGGCGTCGGCGACGGGTCCATGACGTAGCGGCCCGCGACCTCGACGGGGTAGGCGTAGGTGGTGGCGATGTGGCCGTGGCGGGCGATGTCCTCGTAGAGCTTGACGTGCATCGGCCCGTACTCGGCGAGCGCGTGGAGCTGGCGTGTCTCGGTCTCGCGCGGCTCGAGGAAGCGCAGGGGCTCCGGGATCGGCACTTGGTAGACCAAGACCTGGCCCTCCCTCAGCGGCGCCTCCGGGATGCGGTGGCGGGTCTGGATCACCGTGGCCTCCACCGTCCGCGTGGTGGTGGCGATGCCGGCGGTGGCCGAGAAGAAGCGCCGGATCGAGACCGCGTTCGTGGTGTCGTCGGCGCCCTGGTCGATCACCTTGAGCACGTCGGACGCCCCCAGGATCGCGGCGGTGACCTGGACCCCGCCGGTGCCCCAGCCGTAGGGCATCGGCATCTCGCGGGCGGCGAAGGGCACCTGGTAGCCGGGGATCGCGATCGCCTTGAGGATCGCCCGGCGGATCATCCGCTTGGTGCCCTCGTCGAGGTAGGCGAAGTTGTAGCCGGTCTCCGGCCGCGCGGCGGGCGTGCTCATTCGGCGGCCTCCCGAAGCGCTTCGTCCGGCCCGGACTCTCCCGTCCGCGCGGCGGCGTGCTCGGCGCGCAGGCGGCGCAGCAGCTCCAGCTCGGCCTGGAAGTCGACGTAGTGCGGCAGCTTGAGGTGCTCGACGAAGCCCGTCGCCTGCAGGCTGTCGCAATGGGCGAGCACGAATTCCTGGTCCTGCGCCGGGGCGACCAGCGCCTCGCCGAGCTCGGCCGCGCGCAGCGATCGGTCGACCAGGGCCATCGCCATCGCCTTGCGCTCGCCCTGGCCGAAGACGAGCCCGTAGCCGCGGGTGAACCGGGGCGGGACGTCGCCGCCGCCGTGGAACTGGGCGAGCATCTGGCACTCGGTCATCGCCACGGTGCCGAGTTCCACCGGGAAGCCGAGCTCCTCGGGGACGAGCTCCAGCGCCACGGTGCCGAAGCGGACCTCGCCGACGAAGGGATGGGTGCGGCCGTAGCCGCGCTGCGTCGAGTAGGCCAGCGCCAGCACGAAGCCCTCGTCGCCCCGCGCCAGCGTCTGCAGCCGGACCGCACGGTCGGCCGGGTAGTCGACCGGCTCGCGGGTCAGGTCGCCGACGGGGGCGCCCTCGTCCCGGGGCGACGGCTCGATCAGGCCGGCCTCGCCGAGGAGGTCGGTCACGCGCGGGCAGGCGGCCGCGTCCGGGCCGGGCTCGGCCTCCGCGCCGGGCTCGGGCGCCATGCCCTCGGCGAGGGAGAAGTCGATCAGGCGATGGGTGTAGTCGAAGGTCGGGCCGAGCACCTGCCCGCCGGGCAGGTCCTTGAAGGTCGCCGAGACCCGGCGCGACACCGCCATCGCCGCGGTCTCCACCGGCAGGGTGGCACCGAAGCGCGGCAGGGTGGTGCGGTAGGCGCGGACCAGGAACACCGCCTCGACGACGTCGCCGCGGGCCTGCTTGAGGGCGAGCGCGGCCAGATCCGGATCGTGGAGCGAGCCCTCGGTCATCACCCGGTCGACCAGCAGCCGCATCTGCTCGCGGATCTGCGCCACGGTGAGGTCGGGCACCGACGGGTCGCCCCGGCGCGTCTCGGCGAGCAGCCGGTGGGCGTTGTCGATCGCGGCCTCGCCGCCCTTCACCGCCACGTACATCGGTCTACGCCTCCGAAGGGACGGGCGAAGGGGCGGGCGAAGGGACGGGCCGCGACGAGCGCGGCAGCCCGGCGACGACGCCCGGCGCGGTGAGAACGAGGTCGAGCCCGCGCGGGAAGGCGGCGTGGTTCGCCGCAAGGCGCGCCGGCCAGTCCGCCGGCAGCGGCGCGGCGGCGAGCCGGATGCGGCCGCGGATGCCGGGGCCTTCGAAGGCGGCGCCATCCTCGGACAGGCGGTCGAGGGCCAGCACCAGGGTGGCGGAGGTGTCGGGATAGTCGGGCGAGCCCTGTGCGAACGCCGCGAAGGGTGGGCAGGCGGCAGGATCCGCGATCAGCGCGAAGGCCGCGTCGGCGGGCTCGGCGACGATCGGTGCCCCGGTGTGGAAGCGCAGGAATGCGGCCACCGCCGGGTTCGCGGCGAGCGGCGCGTCGAGCCAGACCGGCGTGTCGGCATCGGTCAGCGCCAGCGCGACGGCGGCGAGTTCCGGCGTGAGCGGGGCGGGCGGAGAAAGGTCGCTCGCGAGCCGCCCGATGCGGCCCGGCCGGGCGAGCGCATCCATCAGCGTGCGGAACGCCCCTTGCGCGTCGTGGACCGGGTTGGCGAAGCCGCGGGCGAGCGCCATCAATCCTCGCCCCGCGCCAGGGTGAAGAAGTTCACCCGCGTCGCCGCGACCTTTCGCGCCGCGGCGGCCGCTTCCGAGGCGCGGCGTTCGGCGATCCCCGCCAGGGCGGCCTCGACCGCCCCGCGCCGCGCCGGGTGCTGCCAATGCGCGTCGAGGATGGCGGCGAGCCGGGCGCGCGGACGGTCGCGGCCGAGATGGTAGGCGAAGCCGGTCTCGCCGCCGGGCAGGCGCACCGCCGCCCGGGTCACCGTCGCCTCGCCGACGTTGAAGGCGCGCCCGTCGCCGCCGATGCGGCCGCGCGCCATGACGAGGCCGGTCTCGGGCGCGCGCAGATCCTCGGCCTCGCAGGACAGCCCGGTCTCGGCGAGAACGGCCTCGAGCTCGGCGAGCGAGGCCGCCCCGGCACGCGCCATCGCGGCGCGACGGGCTTCGACCTCTGGCGTTGCCGGGTCGGGTGCTGTTTGGCTGGCGCGCGGCATTCGCGTTCGAAGGCCTCCGATTTGTCTATAGATATAGACAAATCCGAACGTGGACGCAAGGGACGATGCGATCCGTCATGGACGAGGCGAGCGACACCCCGGTGACATCCGCCCGCGCCGGCCCCGTCGAGCGCGGCGCGGGCCTGGCCGCGTGGCGCCAGATCGCCGACGCGATCGGCGGCGCGATCGCGGGCGGCGAATTTCCGGCCGGCAGCCAGCTTCCCACCGAGGCGGCGCTGGCGGCCCGGTTCGGGGTGAACCGCCACACCGTGCGCCGCGCCCTTGGGACGCTGGCCGAGCGCGGCCTGGTGCGGGCGACGCAGGGGCGCGGCACCTTCGTCGAGCCGGGGCCGATCCCCTATCCGATCGGGCCGCGCACCCGGTTCTCCGAGATCGTCACCCGGGCCGGCCGCCAGGCCTGGGGCGACCTCGTCGCAGCGGCGACGGTGCCGGCGAGCCTCGAGACGGCGGAGGCCCTGGGGCTCGCGGCCGGCGATCCGGTGATCGAGATGCTGACCCTGCACCGGGCCGACGACGCCCCGATCTCGGCGGCGCGGATCGCCCTGCCGCTGCCGCGCTTCGCCGGCTTCGCCGAGGCCTACGCCGCCTCCGGCTCGATCACCCGCGCCTTCGCCGGGTTCGGCATCGCCGACTACACCCGCCTCTCGACGCGGATCGGGGCACGCGCCGCCACCGCGGAGGAGGCCAGCCGCCTCGACGTGGCGCCGGGGCGGACCCTGCTCACGGTCGCCAGCGTCAACGTCGACGCCGCCGGCGAACGCATCCTGGCCGCGGCCTCTGTGTTCGTCGCCGACCGGGTCGAGCTGGTGGTGGATTAGCGGCGATGCCGCCGGCCGCGACGAGGGACTGAACCAAGCCTGAGTGCCGCTCCTGCGCGCGAAGCGCCCGGCAGGGGCGCCCTTGCGGACCGTCGGTCGGCTATTTCGCTGCTGCGGTCTTCAGGCGCGCTTTCGGCGGCCCTGCGGACGCCGCCGCGAGCAACGTCGCCCAATCGTCGGGGGGGATGGCCCATGTCGAGCATCCGCTCGAACACGGCATAGGCGTCGGTCTTCGCGCCGTGGGTGCGCAGCGTCTCCGCGTCGTTCACCCACGCATAGATCAGGATCCTGGTCCGGCTGTCGTAGCGGAAGAACAGGCGGAAGCGGCCGTTGCCGTACTTGGCCCGGAACCAATGCTTTCGGGACGCGCCGAGGGGGGCGCCCTGGCGGTACTCGGCCCGGGACGGGTCCTGCGGGACGGTCTCGAACATCAATCTCCGCAAGACCGCGAGCAGCTTCGCGTTGGCGGTCCTGCGGTACCCGTCCGGGTCGTCGGCCTTGGCCTTCTCCACGGCGGCGGTCAGCGTCTCGAGCTGGTCGAGCAGCAGCGGATGGGCGAAGATCGTCCACGCGCCGACGACCGTCATCGATCAGAGCGCCACGGGACCGTCGATGTCCGCGCCGGGATCGGCGTCGATCCCCTCGGCGAGGGCCGACATGCGCTCCATCAGATCGGCGGGGAAGGGCGTGATGGCCTGCGGCCGGCGCGCCATGTCCTGGGCGAGGAAGGCCAGGAATCCCTCGATCACGGGGTCCGCCTCCTCGACCTCGACGCGGGTGAGGCGCACGCCGCCCTCGTCGACGACGTAGGCGATCTCGCCGCCGTAGCTGACGCCCAGGGCCTGGCGCATGGCCTTCGGGACGGTCGTCTGGCCCTTCGCGGTGATCTTGCTGCGCTCTCGTACGAGGGGACCCATCGCGGCCTCGGCCGCTTGAGGTAAGGAATTTCCCTTCCCTCGTCGGCAGCCTTCGAAGCAAGCGCGTCGCGGCGCAAGGCGACGCCCTATGCTCCCCGGCATGGGCAGGGCCGCCGAGGGCGGCGTTGCTCGCAGGTGCCCGGGTTGACTACTGACCCCGGATGCGAGGCGCACGCGCCCCCCCGGCAGGATACGCAACCCATGACCGAGCCATCGGCCCGCCACGTCGTGATCATCGGTTCGGGGGCGGTCGGGACCGTGAGCGCGCTCGAATGCCTGCGCGCCGGCCATCGCGTCACGGTGGTCGATCCGGGCGTGCCCGGCGGGGAGCAGGCGTCGAGCTACGGCAATGCCGGCTGGCTCTCGTCGCACTCGGTGATCCCGCCGGCGGAGCCCGGCATCTGGAAGCGCGTGCCGTCCTACCTCGCCGACCCGCTCGGGCCGCTGGCCATCCGCTGGCGCTACCTGCCCCGGGTGCTGCCCTGGCTGGTGCGCTACATCTGGGCGGCGCGCACCGGGCGGCAGATCGCCGAGACGGCGCGGGCGATGCGCACCCTGCTGGCGGATGCGCCCCGCCTCCATGCCGGCCTCGCCGAGGAGGCCGGCCTCGGCCACCTGATCGAGCGGCGCGGCCTGCTGCACGTCTATCCCGACCGGGCGGCCTTCGCGGCCGACGCCGCGGCCTGGGCGATCCGCCGCGCGGTCGGCGTGCGATGGCTCGAGCTCTCGGCCGACGAGCTGCGCCAGCGCGAGCCGACCCTGCATCGCCGCTACACCTTCGGGGTGATGGTCGAGGAGGCGGGCCATTGCCGCGACCCGGGCGGCTACGTCGCCGGGCTCGCCGACCTCGCCCGCGCCCGCGGCGCGACCTACGCCCGCACCCGCGCCACCGGGTTCCGCCTCGACGCGGGTCGGCTCGTCGCGGTGGAGACCGAGGCCGGCGCGATCCCGTGCGACCGGGCGGTGGTCGCCGCCGGCGCCCGCTCGGGCGCGCTGACCGCGAGCCTCGGCGACCGGCTGCCGCTGGAGAGCGAGCGCGGCTACCACGTGATGATCGCCGGCGCCGAGGCGGGGCCGCGCACCCCGGTGATGGCCTCGGACGCCAAGATGGTGGTCAACGCCATGGACGGCGGCCTGCGCGCGGCGGGCCAGGTCGAGTTCGCCGGGCTCGACGCGGCGCCGAACTGGAAGCGCGCCGAGATCCTGCGCGACCACCTGACCGGCATGTTCCCGGACCTGCCCGCGACCGTGCCGGCCGAGCGGATCCGGATGTGGCTCGGCCATCGCCCGAGCATGCCGGACGGGCGGCCCTGCATCGGCCGCGCCCGCCGCACCGGGGACGTGGTCTACGCCTTCGGCCACGGCCATGTCGGCCTCGTCGGGTCGGCGCGCACCGGGCGCCTCGTCGCCCAGCTCGTCGGCGGCGAGGCGCCCGAGATCCCGCTGGCGCCGTTCGACCCCGGCCGCTTTCTGTAGGGAAGCGGCACCCGGCCTACCGCGCCGGCCCGCCGATCAGCGCCCGGCGCAGCCGGCCGGACACGGCGTCGATCGCCGCCACGGCGACGAGGATCATCAGCACGAGGCAGGCGACCTGCTGCAGCTCGAGCACCCGGATCAGCTCGCTCAGGTACTGGCCGATGCCGCCCGCGCCGACGATGCCGATGATCGTCGCCGATCGGGTGTTCGATTCGAAGAAGTACAGCACCTGGCTGCCGAGCACCGGCAGGACGGCGGGCACGAGGCCGAAGCGGATGCGGTGGAGCGCGCCGCCGCCGGAGGCCGCGACGCCCTCGCCGTCGCGGCGATCGACGGTCTCGACCGCCTCCGAGAACAGCTTGCCGAGCGCCCCGACGTCGGAGCAGGCGATGGCCAGCGCACCGGCGAACGGCCCGAGCCCGACGACGTTGATCCAGACCAGCGCCCAGATCAACACGTCGACCGAGCGGACCACGTCGAGGCCGCGGCGCACCGCGAAATGCGCGAACGGGTTCGGCACCACGTTCCGGGCCGCGAGCAGCGCCAGCGGGAAGGCGACCAGCGCCGCGGCCAGCGTCCCGAGGAAGGCGATGGCCAGGGTCTCGCCGAGCGCGTGCAGGAAATCGGGGAAGCGGCCGCCGGCCGAGGGCGGCAGCATCATCAGCGAGAACTCGGCGAGCCGCCCGAGGCCGCTCACGATGCGGGTGGCCGAGAAGTCGAGGCGCACCATCGCGAACGCTGCGAGCCCGAGGAGAGCGGCCAGGGTCGCGAGCGTCGCGAGCCGCGCGCCCCACGCGGTCCGGAACGCGTCGGGGTGGCGCCGGCGCAGGGCGGCGACGTCCACGGGACGCGGCGGCCGGCTCATCGCGCGCCCTCCGCCCCGATGAGGTGGTGGCGCAGCCGCTCGGTGCCGAGGTCGATCGCCATCACCGTCGCGACGATCATCAGGAGGATCGCGCTCACGTCCGCGTCGTAGAAGTTGCGGATCGCCACCAGCAGCTCCTGGCCGATGCCGCCGGCGCCGACGAAGCCCATCACCCCGGCGCCGCGCACGTTGATCTCGAAGCGGAGCAGCCCGTAGGAGGCGAAGCTCGACAGCACCTGCGGCAGCACCGCGAAGCGGATCGCCTGGATCCGCGAGGCGCCCGATGCGGTCAGCCCCTCGACCGGCCTCATGTCGATGTTCTCGACCACCTCGGAGAACAGCTTGCCGAGCGCCCCCGTGGTGTGGAGGGCGAGCGCCAGCACGCCCACCATCGGGCCGAGGCCGAAGGCGATGACGAAGAGCAGGGCGAACACGATCTCGGGCACCGTGCGCAGGACCTCGAGGGCGCGGCGCGTCAGGAAGCGGCCTGCGCGGGTGCGGGCGAGGTTCGCGGCCGCGCCGAAGCACAGCAGGAAGGCGCCGACGCCGCCGAGCAGCGTGCCGAGATAGGCCATCAGCACGGTCTCGCCGAGGAGCGCCGCCCATTTCGGCAGGCCCCAGTACCATTCGGCGAGGTCGCCGCGCAGGTCGGCGAGGGTCAGGTGCGGCAGGATGCGGCCGAGATAGGCGGTGAGGTTGCCGATGTTGTCGGCGAGCACCAGCGGGCGCACCTCGGCCATCAGGCCCGACAGGACCAGCAGCCCGGCGACGACCGCGAGGAATGCCAGGCTCCGCCGCCGGGTCGACGCGACCGCGCGCCCGTAGGCCTCGGCCAGGGCCGCCGCCCGCTCGGGCGGCAGCGGCGCGATCCGCCCGCTCACGGCGGCGACCCGTCCGGTCCCGGGATCAGGACTTGCGGCGCTGCGCGTCGTTGAACTTCAGCATCTCGATGATCGGCTGGTAATCCTCCAGCGTCACCGGGGTGAGGCCGAGGTCCTTGCCGTCGGAGAGGCGGTCGAAGGCGGCCTTGTCGGCGGTCGGCAAAGCGACGAAGGCCTCGACGATCTTGCGCTTCAGGTCGGCGGGCAGGCTCGACAGCATCGCGAACGGGCCCTCGGGCAGGAACGCGGACTTGAAGACGATGCGGAAGTCGGACGGGCTCAGCGGCGTGCCGTCGGGCTTCTTCAGCATGCCCTTGGCGGCCATGCGGGTGACGACGGAATCGGTCTCGGAGTTCCACAGGTTGGCGGCGGCGTCGGCCGTGCCCTGGGTCAGCGCCAGCACCGCGTTCTCGTGGCTGCCGGCGTAGACGGTCTTGCCGAACAGCGCGTCGACGTCGTGGCCGCTCTTGTTGAGGAAGAAGCGCGGGGCCTGGTTGCCGGAGGTCGAGTTCGGGTCGACCAGGGCGAGGTTCCTGCCCTTCAGGTCCGCGATCGTCCGGTACGGGCTGTCGGCGCGCACGTAGAGCACCGAGTAGTAGCCCGAGGCGCCGTTATCGTGCTTCTGGTTGACGATCGGGTCGACCTTCACCCCCGTCATCACCGCGCGGGCGAACGAGGCCGGGCCGTAGAAGGCGATCTGGATGTTGCCGGCGCGCTGGCCCTCGATCACCGCGGCGTAGTCGTTGGCGACCCGCAGCTTCACCGGCACCCCGAGCGCCTTGGTGAGGTAGGCGGCGAGCGGCGCGTAGCGGTCGGTGGTGCCCGTGGCGTTCTCGACGGGAATCGCGCCGAGGGTGATCTCGGGCACCGTCGCCTTCCAATCCTGAGCCAGGGCGGGCTGCAGGGCGAGCGCGGCCAGGCCGCCCGCGAGGGCGCCGACGAGGGTGCGACGGTCGAGCATCATCATCTCCGGGAAGGGGCGTGGCACGGGGTTCGTCCGGGGTCAGGCGACGAGGGCGGCGGGCTCGACCGCGTGCGGCGCCCGGTCCATCACCTCGCCGGCCTCCAGGCCGTAGAGCTGCTTGGCGACGTCCTCGGTGAGGTCGAAGGCGCCGCCGTCGAACACGACGCGGCCGTCGGCGAGGCCGACGAGCCGGTCGCAATAGGCGCGGGCGAGGTCGAGCGAGTGCAGGTTGCACAGCACGGTGATGCCGAGGCGCCGGTTGGCGTCGGCGAGCGCATCCATCACCAGCTTGGTGTTGCGCGGGTCCAGCGAGGCCACCGGCTCGTCGGCGAGGATGATGTCGGGCTCCTGCACCAGCGCGCGGGCGATCGCGACCCGCTGCTGCTGCCCGCCCGAGAGCTGGTCGGCGCGGTGGGCGGAAAAGCCCGCCATGTCGAACGCCTCGAGCGCCGCGAGCGCCCGCGCCCGGTCCTCGGCCGACCACAGCTTCAGGAGCGCGCGGTGGCTCGGGGCGTGGGCGAGGCGCCCCATCAGCACGTTGGTCAGCACGTCGAGGCGGCCGACCAAGTTGAACTGCTGGAACACCATGGCGCAGCGGGCGCGCCAGCGGCGCAGGTCGCGCCCCCGGAGCGCGGTGACGTCGAGCCCGTCGAACAGGATCCGCCCGGCCGAGGGCTCGGCGAGGCGGTTGAGCATGCGCAGGAAGGTCGACTTGCCGGCGCCCGAGCGCCCGATCACCCCGACGAAGCTGCCCGGCTCGATCCGCAGCGAGATCCGGTCGACCGCGAGGTGCGGTCCGTAGCGCCGCGTGAGGCTATCGACGATGAGCATGCGTGCCGTCCGCCGCGAGGGATGCGCCGGTAGACCCGTCGCGCGCGACGATAGGATGACAGCCGCGCCGCGACCCGCGGTTTCGTCGTGAACGGGCGCCGATCCTGCCGTTCCGGCAAAGCCCATGCCCCGCGCGCCGACGCTCGGCTTCGGAGACGGGATCATGGGCCTTCGGTGCCAAGGGATGAAGGCGCCCGATCGGACGGCGCGCAGGATTTTAGTCTGGCTCGGCGCCGTCGTCGGATATACCGCTCTGGCGGTGCACGCGATTCGCGTTCCCGTCGAATGACGATCACGATGTTCCGAACCAGCGCCCTGACGGCGGTCCTGCGACGCACGCTATTCGATTCGGATGCGAAGGAGGCGGAGCGATCGCCTCGAACGTCGATCCCTGAAAGTTTTTCAGGAAGAGATGCTTTGTCGCGCTCGTCGATCGGAGGCTTCCTCGCCGCCGCCCTGGTGCTCGGCCGCGCCGCCGCGGCGAATGCCGAGGACGCACCGTGGCACTGGACTTGGGTGACGCCGACCGAGAAGGGCTGGGTGACGGTGGAAGGAGACGCCGCCGTCACGCTGTCGGCCAACCGATTCTTCGCGCATCTGAAACCGGGTGCCCCGGGCTATTCTCCCGACGTGCGCATCGAGGGGCGTCTCGCCAATCGGAAAGCCGAAGCCCTCGTGACCTTGGAGGGCACCGATGCCTCCCCTGAGACCTACACCGGCAAGTTCCAGTCGATCCGTTCGAAGCTGTCGGATCCGAGTCACGGCTGGGGAAGCGACCGTATCAGCTTGATCGCGGGCTCGTCCTTTCTCGGGTTTTACCGGGAGGTGCAGGCGGCAAGGAGCAAGGACGACAGCAAGATCCAAAAGTTTCGGCTGAGGGCGTTCTGAAGCCGTTTGCCGATGCTCGGACAGGCAGGCGGCAGGGAAACCTTTCGCAGCCGGGACCGCTCATCCACCCGATGAAGGGTGCTCAAGGCGAGGCCGGTGCAGGCCTGAACGGGATCCGGCGCAGGATGCGGAACGGCGCCGCGCCGTCCTGACGCAGCAGCGTGATCGCGTCGATCGTCAGCGACGTCGGGGGGCAGGCCGCCGCGAGGCGGGCGCGCCAGGTTTCGCGGGCGTCGCCGGCGAGGCGGCCGGTCAGGGTCATGTGGAAGCGGAAGGCCTCGAAGACGTGGGGATAGCCCCAGCGGTCGAGGAGCGCGCGGCGGCGCGCGTCGAGGCGCTCCGGCTGGCGGCGCACCCGCTCGGCCGGGGTGAGGCCGGCCCGGAACGGGTCGAGGGCGGCAACGCACTCGGCCGCGAGCAGGCCGAGCCCGGGCGGCGGCGCGGTGGGCACCAGGGCGACGAAGTCCCCGAGCAGGGTCACCGCGAGGGGCCCGACCGCCAGGGGCGCGCGGGGCTGCGCCAGCGCCGCGCAGGCGGCGAGGAGGTCGCCCTCGGTCCGGCCCGCGGCGAGGCGCATCGGCGCCTTCAGCGTCGCGTGGAAGCCGTAGACCCGCGGCGCCGCGGTGACGGCGGCGAGCGCCGCGCGCGCGGCCGCGTCCCATCCGGGCAGGGGCGCATCGCCGAGGACCGCCTCGCCGAAGGCGGCGAGCGCCGATCCGGGCTCCGGCGTGACGTAGAGCGCGTAGCGTGTCGGGGCGTCCACCGGGGCACTCGCTTCGGGCGTGGATCGGTCACGGCCCGGCGCGGATAGAACCCGATCGCCCGCTCGGCAAGGCGCGGCCGCTCAGCCCCGCGGGATCGGGCGGTTGCGGCAGGCGGCGCGATATTGCTGCCGGCTCAGGCCGCGCATGTTGCGGCGGTCGGCTTCCTGGGTGCAGGCGATCTTGCGGTCGGCCTTGTTGAGGCTCTTCGTGCCGCTTGACGGGACGTCGGTCGGCGCGGGCGCGGTGTAGGATTGCGCGAGGCCCGACGTCGTCAGCAACGCGAGACACAGGGTGCTTGCCAAGACCGTACGCATCCAACGAACTCCTGCTTCATCTGTCGCGCTCGCCGGGCAATAACCGGGCCAAGCTTGGCGGCTCGGGGCGTGGTCGATCATGCGGTGCGGCCGGCGGCGATCGCGGCGACGACGCGATGCGAATCCGACACCCATCCGAAGATGCCGCCCTGCGCCACGATCATCGCGAGGCCGGCCGCGTGGAAGGCCGGGATGTACGAGCCGCAGGCATCCGACACCACGAGGCAGCGGTAGCCGCGGTCATTGGCCTCGCGCACGGTGGTGTGGACGCAGACCTCGGTGGTAACGCCGCAGACGAGCAGCGTGGCGACGCTGCGCGCGGCCAGGATCTCGGCCAGGTCGGTGGCGTAGAACGCGCCCTTGCCCGGCTTGTCGACCACCGGCTCGCCGGGGGCGGGCGCGAGGTCGGCGACGATGTCGTGGCCGGGCTCGCCGCGGATCAGGATGCGCCCCATCGGCCCGGGCGCGCCGATGCGGGCGGACGGCGTGCCGCGGGCGATCTTGGCGGCGGGCGCGTCCGACAGGTCGGGGCGATGCCCTTCGCGGGTGTGGACCACGAGGAGGCCGGCCCGCCGCGCCGCCGCCAGCAGCGCCTGCGCCGGCGGCACGGCGGCGGCGAGCAGCGAGACGTCGTTGCCGAGGCTCTCGCCGAAGCCGCCGGGCTCGAGGAAGTCGCGCTGCATGTCGATGATGACCAGCGCCGTCGTCGCTAGGTCGATCGCCAGCGGGCCCGGCTCGGCATCCACGGTCACCATCGGCGCGAATCTCCCGTCCTGCGGCCGGCTCGGCGGCGCACGACGCGACGATGTCGGGCGATGGCGCGGAATGCATCCGCAAATACTGCCCGACATTGCTCGAATGTTGTGCGTATGCTGCCGACGTCATGGGCGGTGGCGCGTTCGTCGGCGGACGACGCGCCGCCGGAGGTGGGAGCCCGGCCGCCGCGTCGCGCGTTTCAGGGTTGCCGCCGCCGCACCCGCCGGAGCGGGCGCCTGCGCTCGGCCGGCAAACCTGTTGCCGAATTATGACTCGGCCGCCGCCTCTCGCCCAGGTGGCACGCGCTGGCATATCGGTTGCTGCCTGCTCACCGGATTTTCGGCACGGAGAGGGCAGACATGATCGCTCGGGGACTCGTTGCAGCGGCCATGTCGCTCGGTCTGGTGGGATACGGCGCGGCGGCCGATCTCGACGCGAAGAAGGACAAGGCGCCCGTCGAGGCGCCGGCCAAGGAAGCGCCGTTCTTCCTCTTCGCCGACACGCAGTTCAGCTATCGCTACCAGTTCCCGACCGTGTCGCCGGGCGTCCAGATCCAGAAGGCCGACGGCTCGTTCGTCAGCCGCGAGGCGCCCAAGCAGATCTACAACATCTCGCATGCCGACGCCTGGGCCTACGGCACGAACTTCTTCTCGCTCGACATCCTCAAGTCGGGGTCGCAATTCCCGGCCGGCACCACGAACCCGCCCGGCAGCGTCGGCGCGCCGTTCTTCGCCGATTACGGCAACACCGAAGCCTACGGCCTCTATCGCGGCACCCTGAGCCTCAACGCGCTGACCAACTCCAAGGCGTTCACGCTGCCGGGCATCGTCAAGGACATCTCCCTCGCCTTCGGCTTCGACGCGAACTCGCAGAACGACGCGTTCGGCTCGAAGAAGCGCGACGTGGTCGGCGGCCTCAACTTCTCCTTCGACGTGCCGGCCGGGTTCCTGAACCTCTCGTCCACGCCTACAAGGAATGGAATCGCAACGGCTTCAACCTGCAGCCCGATCGCGACCAGAGCTTCGACGTGGTGCCGGAATTCGAGGTGGTCTACAATTTCCCCCTCGCCTTCACCAGCCTGCCGCTGAGCCTGACCGGCTTCAACAACATCGTGCTGCCCAAGGGCCGCGGCGTGCAGAACGTGGCCGACTTCGCCTTCAACCCGAAGCGCGGCCTCGAATTCCTGTCGCGCACCAACCTGGTGCTCGACGTGGGCAAGCTGATCTACGACCAGCCCAACAAGGTCGACGCCTTCATCGGCTTCCAGTACTGGCTGAACAAGTTCGGCAACGTCGAGACGGCGACGTTCAAGGGCACGGAAGAGAAGAGCTTCCTCGCCGGCGTCGCGTTCCACATCTTCTGATCGCCGGTTGGATCGCCGATCGCACGACCGTGACGGGATGGGAGACGGCATGACGGGATCCGACGCCAGGCCCCGAGGGGACGAAACGCTCCGGCGCCTGTGGATTCGCGATCCGCTGGCGATCCTCGCCGAGGGCGCCGGCGGCGGCATCGTGGTCGAGGGCAGCCGCATCGTCGAGCGCGTGGCGGCCGGCGCGCAGCCCGCCGCGCCGGTGGACGAGACCTTCGACGCGTCGCGCCACGTCGTCATCCCCGGGCTGATCAACACCCACCACCACTTCTTCCAGACGCTGACGCGGGCCCACCCGCTGGCGATCAACAAGCCGCTGTTCCCGTGGCTGAAGGCGCTCTACACGGTCTGGGACAAGATCACCCCCGACGCGTTCCGGCTCGCGACGCGGCTCGCCTACACCGAGCTGCTGCTCTCCGGCTGCACCACGGCGGGGGACCACCACTACCTCTACCCGAAGGGGCTCGAGGATTCCGTCGACGTGCAGGTCGACGAGGCGCGCAGCCTCGGCATCCGCGCCTTCGTCACCCGCGGCTCGATGAGCCTGTCGGAGAAGGACGGCGGCCTGCCGCCCGAATGCCTGACGCAGGACGACGACACCATCCTCGCCGACAGTGAGCGGGTGCTGAACCTGTTCCACGACGCGAAGCCCGGCGCGATGGTGCGGATCGGGCTGGCGCCGTGCTCGCCCTTCAACGTCACCAAGCGGCTGATGCGCGAGAGCGCGGCGCTCGCCGACCGCCACGACTGCCAGCTCCACACCCATCTCGGCGAGACGCTGGACGAGGACGCCTACTGCCTGGAGATGTTCGGCCAGCGGCCGGTCGACTACCTCGAGGAGGTCGGCTGGATGAGCCCGCGGGCCTGGCTCGCGCACGGCATCCACTTCAACGACGACGAGGTGCGCCGGCTCGGCAAGGCCGGCGTCGGCGTCTGCCACTGCCCGACCTCGAACATGACGCTGGCCTCCGGCCAGTGCCGCACCTGCGAGCTGGAGGCGGCGGGCGCGCCGGTGGGCCTCGGCGTCGACGGCTCGGCCTCGAACGACAGCTCCAACCTGATGGAGGGCGTGCGCCACGCCCTGATGATCAACCGCCTGACCTACGGCGCCGAAGCGGTGACGCATCTCGACGCCCTGCGTTGGGCCACCGAGGGCTCGGCCCGCTGCCTCGGGCGCGACGACATCGGCCGGATCGAGCCGGGCCGCGAGGCCGACCTCGCGCTGTTCACCCTCGACGCGCTGCGCTTCTCCGGCGCGCACGATCCGCTGGCCGCTCTCGTGCTGTGCGGCGCGCACCGCGCCGACCGGGTGATGGTCGCGGGCCGGTGGCGGGTGGTCGACGGAAACCCCGTCGGCATGGACACGCGGAAGCTGCGCGAGGACCACGGCCGGCTCGCCCTCAGCCTCCTCGGCGGCGCCTGATGGCGGCCGTGCCGTCGCCCGCCGCCGGCACCGCGCCGCTCTACGGGGCCTACGGCATCGTCAAGCGCTTCGGCGACTTCACGGCCAACGACGGCGTCGACCTCGAGATCCGCGCCGGCGAGATCCACGCGCTGCTCGGCGAGAACGGCGCCGGCAAGTCGACCCTGATGAAGATCCTCTACGGGCTGCTGGAGCCGACGGAGGGCGTCGTCACCCACAAGGGCGACATCGTGCAGCTGCCCGACCCCGAGGCGGCGCGCGCCATCGGCATCGGGATGGTGTTTCAGCACTTCTCGCTCTGCGAGAACCTGACGGTGGCCGAGAACATCGCCCTCGTCATGCCGAAGACCCTCTCGGGCAGGGCGCTCGCCGAGCGGATCGCCGCGCTCGGGGCGGCCTACGGCCTGCACCTCGATCCCGCCCGGCCGGTCTGGTCGCTCTCGGCCGGGGAGCGCCAGCGCATCGAGATCGTGCGCTGCCTGCTGCAGGACCCGCGCCTCGTCATCCTCGACGAGCCGACCTCGGTGCTGACGCCGGGCGAGGCGGAGCAGCTGTTCTCGGTGCTGGAGCGGCTGCGCGACGAGGGCCGGGCGCTGCTCTACATCTCGCACCGGCTCGACGAGGTGCGGCGCCTGTGCACCCGCGCCACCATCCTGCGCCACGGGCGCGTCGTCGGCGCCTGCGATCCGCAGGGGGAGAGCGCCCGCTCGCTCGCCGCCCTGATGGTCGGGGCGCAGGTCGGCGCGGTGACCGGCCGCGCCGGCGCCGCGCTCGGCCCGCCGCGCCTCGTCCTCGATCGCCTGTCCCTGCCGGCGCCCGGCCTGCACGGCACCGCGCTCGCCGACATCCGCCTCACCGTCCGGGGCGGCGAGATCCTCGGCGTGGCCGGCGTCGCCGGCAACGGGCAGGCGGAGTTCTTCTCCGCGCTCTCGGGCGAGACCGCCGCGGCGCGGGCCGAGGCGGTCGTCGTCGACGGCGCGGCCGTCGGGCGGCTCGACATCAACGCGCGGCGCCGGCGCGGCGCGGCCTTCGTGCCCGAGGAGCGCAACGGCCACGCGGCCGCCCCGGGCATGAGCCTGTCCGAGAACGCGGTGCTCTCGCGCCACGCCACCGCGCCGCTCGCGCGCTTCGGCCTGCTCCGGCGCGGGGCGGCGCGCGCGCTCGCAGCCGCCGTGATCGCGGCCTTCGACGTGCGCAAGGCCGGCCCGGACCCCGCCGCCGGCACCCTGTCGGGCGGGAACCTGCAGAAGTTCGTCGTCGGGCGCGAGATCCAGGCGGAGCCCGGCGTGCTGGTGGTCAACCAGCCGACCTGGGGCGTCGACGCCTCGGCCGCCGCCCGCATCCGCCAGGCGCTGATCGATCTCGCCGCCCGCGGCGCCGCGCTGCTGGTGATCAGCCAGGACCTCGACGAGCTGTTCGAGATCGCGAGCCGGATCGCGGTGCTGCATGCCGGCACCCTCTCCGAGCCGGTCCCGGCGGGCGAGACGACCCGCGAGGCGGTGGGCTTGCTGATGGGCGGATCGCATGCGTGAAGCTGCGGCGTTGTTCCCTCCCCCTGAAGCGGGGGAGGGTACCCTGCGCAGCAGGGGGGCAGGGGGGAGCGCCGTATCCGGCACCGTCGCTCCCCTCTCCCGACCCTCGCTGACGCGAGGCCCGCCCTCCCCCGCAGAGGGGGGAGGGAGGAGCCGCCCGCGATTCTTTCCGACTGTTCAGAGCCTCCCATGCGCCTCGATCTGAGCCCGCGCGCCCGGCGCTCGGCCGTGCTCTCGGCGCTGTCGCCGGTCATCGCCTTCGCCGGCGCCGTGCTCGTCGGCGGGATCGCGGTGGCTTTGCTCGGCGTCGCGCCGGGGGCCGCGTTCACGACCTACTTCGTCACCCCGCTGAGCGAGGTGTGGTCGCTGCAGGAGGTGGCGCTGAAGGCGGCGCCGCTGGCGCTGGTCGCCACGGGGCTGGCCTTCTGCTTCCGGGCGAGCCTGTGGAACATCGGCGCCGAGGGCCAGTTCGTGGTCGGCGGCCTGGCCGGCGGCTGGATCGGCGTCGCGACGCAAGGGGCGGAGGGCTTCACGGCCTGGATCCTGCCGACGATGCTGGCCGCCGGCACGCTGGCGGGCCTCGCCTACGCGATGATCCCGGCGCTCCTGAAGGTCCGCCTCGGCGTGTCGGAGATCCTGACCAGCCTGATGCTGGTCTACGTCGCGGAGCTGCTGCTCGACTACATGGCCCGCGGGCCGTTGCGCGATCCGGCGGGCTTCAACTTTCCGCAGAGCGTGCCGTTCGATCCGGCGGCGCGGCTGCCCTACCTGATGGAGGGCGACACGCTGCATGCCGGCGTGCTCATCGCGCTCGCCGCCGTGATCGTCGCGACGCTCGTCCTCGCCCGGACGCTGTTCGGCTTCGAGGTCCGCGTCGTCGGCGCCGCGCCGCGCGCGGCGCGGTTCGCGGGCTTCAGCGACGCGCGCCTGACGCTCGCCGTCTTCGCGATCTCGGGGGCGGCGGCCGGGCTCGCCGGCATCTGCGAGGTGGCCGGCAAGATCGGCCAGCTGCAGCCGACGATCTCGCCGGGCTACGGCTTCACCGCGATCATCGTCGCCTTCCTCGGGCGGCTGTCCCCCCCGGGAATCCTGGTCGCCGCCGGGGTGATCGCGCTGACCACGATCGGCGGCGAGTCGGCCCAGATCGACCTGAAGCTGCCGCTCGACCTCACCCGCGCGTTCCAGGGGCTGCTGCTCGCCTTCGTGCTCGGGGCGGACGTGCTCGCCCGCTACCGCGTCCGGCTCGTGCCGGGCGGCCCCCGGCGGACCGCGTGAGGCGCCGGGCATGGTGAGAAGGCGGCCATGACCCTCGACATCGTCCAGATGGTGCTCGTCACCGTGCTGACCGCGGCCACGCCCCTGATCCTGGCCGCGATCGGCGAGCTGGTGGCGGAGCGCTCCGGGGTGCTCAACCTCGGCACCGAGGGGATGATGGTGCTCGGCGCCGCCGCCGGCTTCGCGGTCGCCACCGAGACGGGCTCGACGCTCGCCGGCGCGCTCGGCGGCGCCGGCGCCGGGCTCGCGCTGTCGGGTCTGTTCGCGATCCTCACGGTCGGGCTCGCCGCCAACCAGGTCGCCTCGGGCCTCGCCCTGACGATCCTCGGCCTCGGGCTCTCGGGCCTCGTCGGCACCGGCTACGTCGGGATGAAGCGCGATCCGGCGCCCCACCTCCACCTGGCGGGGCTGAGCGACCTGCCGGTCGTCGGCGACCTGCTCTTCGGGCAGGACGCCTTCGTCTACGTCGCGGTCGCCCTGGTGCTCGGGGTGTGGTGGTTCCTCGGCCGGAGCCGCGCCGGGCTGGTCCTGCGCGCCATCGGCGACGACCACACCGCGACGCACGCGCTCGGCCTGCCGGTGCGCAAGGTCCGCGTCCTCGCGGTCCTGTTCGGGGGCGCCTGCGCCGGGCTCGCCGGCGCCTACCTGTCGCTCGCCTACACCCCGTTCTGGTCGCCGGGGATGACCGCCGGGCGCGGCTGGATCGCCCTGGCGCTGGTGGTGTTCGCCTCGTGGCGCCCGCTGCGGGTGGCCGCCGGGGCGCTGCTGTTCGGCGGCGCGACGGTGCTCCAGCTCCACGCCCAGGCCGCGGGCCTCGGCCTGCCGGGGCAGGCGCTGTCGGCGCTGCCCTACGTTGCGACGATCCTGGCCCTGGTCTTGCTGTCCCTCGGGCGGCGCCAGGGCGGCTCGCTGGCGCCCGCCGCCCTGGGCCGCGAATTCACGCCCCACCGCTAGAAGGCGGGGGCCATGTTGGGGGTATCGACCTTGGGGACATCGACGACCATGCGGACGATCACCGGCGCCATCCTGGCGGCTCTTCTGCTCGCACCCGCCGCGCGGGCCGACGACAAGCTCAAGGTCGGCTTCGTCTATGTCGGCCCGGTGGCCGATTACGGCTATTCCTACCAGCACGACCTCAGCCGCAAGGCGCTCGAGGCGGCGATGCCCGGCAAGGTCGAGACCACGTTTCTCGAGAGCGTGCCCGAGGCCGACAGCGAGCGCTCGATCGAGAAGCTGGCGCGCTCGGGCGCCAAGCTGATCTTCACCACCTCGTTCGGCTTCATGGAGCCGACCCTGAAGGTCGCCAAGAAATTCCCCACCGTGAAGTTCGAGCACGCCACGGGATACAAGCGCAGCGCCAACGTCTCGACCTACTCGGCCCGCTTCTACGAGGGCCGCTACGTCTGCGGAAAGATCGCCGGCACGCTCTCGAAGTCCGGCACGGTCGGCTATATCGCCTCGTTCCCGATCCCCGAGGTGGTGAGCGGCATCAACGCCTTCATGCTGGGCGCGCAGTCGGTGAACCCCAACGTCAAGCTCAAGATCGTCTGGGTGAACACCTGGTTCGACCCGGGCAAGGAGGCGGAGGCCGCCAAGGCCCTGCTCGCGCAGGGCGCCGACATCCTGACCCAGCACACCGATTCCGCGGCCCCGCTGCAGGAGGCCGAGAAGGCCGGCAAGCTCGCCTTCGGCCAGTCCTCGGACCAGTTCCGCTTCGCCCCGAAGGCGCAGCTGACCTCGATCACCGACGACTGGGACGGCTACGTGATCGGCGAGGCCAAGGCGGTGCTCGACGGCTCGTGGAAGAGCCACGACACCTGGGGCGGCATCAAGGACGGCATGGTCGTGCTCGCGCCCTTCACCAACATGCCGGACAACGTGAAGGCGATGGCCGAGGAGACCAAGGCCGGCATCGTGTCGGGCAAGGTCCACCCCTTCGCCGGCCCGGTGACGAAGCAGGACGGCACGGTCGCGGTGAAGGCGGGCGAGGACGCGCCCGACCCGATGATCCTCGGCATGAACTGGTACGTGAAGGGCATCGACGACAAGCTGCCGCAGTAGCGGGCCGCCGTCTCCGGCGCGCGAGCGGGGGGCCGCCCGCGCGTCCGGTTCAGTAGCGGGGCCGCGGCGGCACGTCGTCCCGGCGCGGCGGCGCCTCCGTCGTGACGCCGCCCGCCGGCGGCGGAACCGCCACCGCGTCGCCGTCGCGGACGGCGTTCATCTCGTTCTGTGGGCCCGCGCGCCCTTCGGTGCCGCCGGGCGCCGTCGCGGGGTCGAGCCCCGCAGGGGCGCCCGTCGACTGGGCGAAGGCGGAGCCGCCGAGGCCGAGGCCGGCGGCGAGGGTCAGGGCCGTGAGGGTGGCGAGGCGCATCGATGGGATCTCCGTGATCGCGTGAGGGGCGCGGGCGGCTCAGCGCCGGTGGCGGCGGTGGTGGCGCATCCGGCGCCGGCCGTAGGCGTCGCCGCTGCGGATCGCCTCCATCCGGTTGCGCGCCCCGGCCTTGCCGATCGTGCCGCCCGGGGCGGTCGCGGCGACGCGCCCGGCGGGGGCGCCGACGGACTGGGCCGAGGCCGCGCCGGCCAAGCCGCAGCCGAGGCAGAGCGAGAGGATCAGGACTTGGGCGGAACGCAGCATGGCGGCTCCTCGTGGGATCTGCGCCGACAACGCGCGAACCCCGCCGCGGTGCGCCCCAGGAAGACGATTTTCCGCGGTGCGGCTCAACTTCCGCGATAGGTCTGGAAGCTCCACGGCGTCGCCACCAGCGGCACGTGGTAGTGCCCCTCCGGCTCCGCGACGCCGAAGCGCAGCGGAACGACGTCGAGGAAGGGCGGCTCGGCGAGCGGAAGCCCGAGCCGGCGGTAATGGTCGCCGAGGGCGAAGCGCAGCTCGTAGACCGCGATCGGCACCGGCCGGCCGCCGACGAGCGGCGCGTCGGTGCGCCCGTCGGCATTGGTCACGGCCCGCGCCACCAGGGCCGTCTCGGTCTCCGAGACGATCTCGTGGAGGCTCACCGCGACGCCGGCCGCCGGGCGCCCGCTCACCGTATCGAGCACGTGCGTCGAGATCCGCCCCATCGTCCTGAGCGGCCCCTCGCCGGAGACCAGCGCGTTCAGGCGGATCGCGGCGATGCGGAGGACCTCGGCCTCGGCGGTCCGCCGCTCGGTCGCGGCGTCGGAGTCGAGACGCGTCGCGAAGGCGGAGAGCAGCGCGGCGCGCCCGTGCCGCTTGACGCACAGGATGAAGGGCAGGCCGAATTTCGCGCGGTAGGCCGCGTTGAGCGCTTCGAAGCGCGCGTATTCCGCGTCCGACATCCGGTCGAGCCCGGCCGCCGCCTGCTCGGCGATCGAATCGGGGGCGATGGCGCCGTCGCGCGCCGCGCGGCCCGCCAGCTCGGGATGGCCCGCCAGCAGCGCGAGGCGCGCCGTGTCGGGCGCCGTCTCCACCGCGGCGCGCATCGCGCCGTACAGCGCGTCGACGGTGGCGAAAGGGCGCGCGGCGGCCGCCCGCTGCGCCACCCAGGGCGCGTGCTCGAACACCGCGCCGAGGGCGGCGACGAAGTCGGCCTCCGCCATCGCGTTCAGGTCGACCAGGGGAATCGTCATCGGGCCTCGCGCGTCGGGTCTCGCGGCCGAGGGTAGCAGGCAACGGGCCAAGCGGCGCGTCCGTCGGGCGCGTCGGCCGCGCGATCGCCCGCCCCTGCGGGGCCTGCGCTGGCACATGCCTTGCGCGAGGATCTGTCCTCGGCAGCCGGACCGATCCGGCGGCCTGCTGGAGCGTTCGCCGATGTCGAACACGGCCCACCCGGATGTCCTGCCCGAGAGCGGTCCGGTGCCGCTCGGGCCCGCCACCGCGCCGGTCGCCCGGGTCGGCGCCCTCGCGCTCGGGCTCCTCGGCCTCCAGCACGTGCTGGTGATGTATGCCGGCGCCGTCGCGGTGCCGCTGATCGTCGGGCGCGCCCTGAAGCTGGCGCCGGAGCAGGTGGCGATGCTGGTGAGCGCCGACCTGTTCGCCGGCGGCCTCGCCACCCTGGTGCAGAGCTGGGGCCTGCCCGGCATCGGCATCCGCATGCCGGTGATGATGGGCGTGACCTTCGCCGCCGTCACGCCGATGATCGCCATGGGCGCGAGCCCGGAGATCGGGCTCACCGGCATCTACGGCGCGGTGATCGCCGCCGGGCTGTTCGCGTTCCTGGTGGCGCCGCTCGTCGGGCGGCTGCTGCCGCTGTTCCCGCCGGTGGTCACCGGCACGATCATTCTCGTCATCGGCATCTCGCTGATGCGCGTCGGCGTGAACTGGGCGGCCGGCGGGGTCGGCAACCCGAGCTACGGCGCGCCGGTCTTCCTCGGGATCGCCGCCTTCGTGCTCTGCGTGATCCTGGCGATCACCCGCTACGGCACCGGCTTCGTCGCCTCCGCCTCGGTGCTGATCGGGATCGTCGTCGGCACGCTGGTGGCCGGCGTCTTCGGGCTGGTCGACATCTCGCACGTGGCCGCCGCCGGGTGGTTCGACGTGGTGCGCCCCTTCGCCTTCGGGCTGCCGACCTTCGACCCGGTCTCGGTGGTCACGCTGTGCATCGTGATGATCGTGGTGATGATCGAGTCGACCGGCATGTTCCTGGCGCTCGCCGAGATCTGCGCCGACCCGGTCGACGAGAGGCGCCTGACCAAGGGCCTGCGCGGCGACGGGCTCGGCACGATCATCGGCGGCGTGTTCAACACGTTTCCCTACACCTCGTTCTCGCAGAACATCGGCCTCGTCGGCGTCACCGGCGTGCGCACCCGCTACGTCGCCGTGGTCGGCGGCGTGATCATGCTCGGGCTCGGGTTGATCCCGAAGCTCGCCGCCCTGGTCGAGGCGGTGCCGCAATGCGTGCTCGGCGGCGCCGGCCTCGTGATGTTCGGCATGGTCGGCGCCACCGGGGCGCGCATCCTCGGCGCGGTCGACTTCGCTCGCAACCGCAACAACCTGTTCATCGTCGCGGTCTCGGTCGGCTTCGGGATGATCCCGCTCGTCGCGCCGAACTTCTTCAAGCAGATGCCGCACGCGCTGCATCCGCTGCTCGAATCCGGCATCCTGCTCTGCGCGATCGCCGCGGTGGTCCTCAACCTGTTCTTCAACGGCCTCGGCAGCCCGGCCGACGCCCGCGACGCGGCCCTGCGCCAGGCCGCGGCCTCCGAGCACTGACGCCCGTCGCGGGATCGCGTCCGTCCGCGCGATCCGGCGAAGACGCTCCGACGAACCTCCACCCGAACCGGAGACCTCCATGCCGCTCATCGCCTCGACCTACGGCAAGGGCCGCGTCCGGGTCATGCGGTTGACCCGCGAGGGCGACCACCACACACCGCGCGAGCTCACCCTCACCGTGCTGATGAAGGGCGCCTTCGACGCCGCCTGGACCGCGGGCGACAACCGCGCCTGCGTCGCCACCGACAGCGTCAAGAACATCGTCAACGTCACCGCGGCCAAGAACCTGTCCCTCGACAAGGAAGCCTTCGTCGAGGCGGTCGCGGCGGTGTTCCTCGACACCTATCCCCAGATCGAGGAGGTCACGATCGAGGGGCTGGAGACGCGCTGGCTCCGCTACGCCGTCGCGGGCGAGCCGCACGGCCACACCTTCACGCTGGACGCCAACGGCACCGGCTTCGTCCGGCTCGTCGCGAGCCGGGGCGCGCGCGCGCTGCAATCGGGCCTGCGCAACTTCACCTTCATGAAGACCACGCAATCGGGCTGGTCCGACTTCGTCGACGACGGCTACCGCACCCTGCCCGACACCACCGACCGCATCGCCGCCACCGCCATGGACGCGACCTGGACTTGGACGCGGCCGCCGGCCGATTACGCCGCCGCCAACGCCGACATCCTCACCCACCTGCTCACCGTGTTCGGCACCACCTACAGCCTTGGCGTGCAGGACAGCATGTACCGGATGGGCGAGACGGTGCTGGCCGCGATTCCCGAGGTCGGCGAGATCGGGTTCGCCATGCCGAACAAGCACTACATCCCGATCAACCTGGCGCCGTTCGGGCTTGCGAACGCCAACACCGTGTTCCTGCCGACCGACGAGCCGCACGGGCAGATCGTGGCGACCATCGGCCGGGGCTAGCCCGGCACCCGCAGCGACGAGCCGGGTGCCGAACCGCACGCTCCGCGAAAGAAGCGTGCCACATGCCGAATAACAGGGCAGCGGCGACCGATCGCTCTGTTAAGTATCTGATTAAATGCGCCTTTTAATCTTAGAGTTCGGCCGGGCCGGCCCGTTCGATCCGCCCGCGGCGGGTATTCCCTGGAAATCAGGCTAAAACTTCAGCATTCACGGCCCTTTCCAAAGGCAGGTCTGGTGAAAATCTAGGTCCGAGAGCGTCGGCGACCACGGGGTCGCCGACCGATCGAACCTCGGATGCCTCCCATGACCGCACGCCTGATCCTCGCCGCCTCCCTCGGGCTCGCCCTGTCCACCACCGCCTTCGCCCAGAGCTACAACGCGCCCGCCGGCATCCCGCCCGCGCTCGCGCCCGGCGGCCTCGAAGGCCGCGCCGCCATCCCGAACGCCCTCGACGCCGCGGGCCGCACCCCGCGTGGCGACGCGCGGAGCGTCTACGGGGTCGACGACGGCCTCGTCACCGGTTCCCTGCGCGACGGCCGCGACGCGCGGGCCTATCGCAGCCGCTGAGGTCGGTCCGAACGCCGCCACGAGCTTTGCCGAAAAGATTCGCAGTGGCAGGACTGATTTTAGGCGCCTGATCCAAGTCGATCAGGCGTCGCGCTGAGCCGCGACGACGCCGACTATGCCGAAAATCTCGGCTTCGCCGGTGTTGCGGCCAAGCCTAGACTTCGCCCCGTATTCGGGACGGAGCAGACGGCCTTGGCAGATCATTCGCTTTCGCGCAGGCACCTCCTCGGGGGCGCCGCCGCGCTCGCGCTGACGCCCCTCTCGCGGGCGCACGCCGCCGGCACGCTCACCGCCGGCTTCATCTATGTCGGGCCGAAGGACGATTACGGCTACAACCAGGCCCACGCCCTCGCCGCCAAGGCTTTGAAGGGCATGCCCGGCCTGGAGGTCACGGAGGAGGAGCGCGTCCCCGAGACCAACGCGGTCGAGAAGACCATGGAGAGCATGATCAACCTCGACGGGGCGACGCTGCTGCTCCCGACCTCGTTCGGCTACTACAGCCCCTACATGGTCGCCGAGGCCAAGAAGAACCCCAAGATCCAGTTCCGGCACTGCGGCGGCCTGTGGACCGACAAGGACCCGAAGAACGCCGGCTCCTACTTCGGCTACATCGCGCAGGGGCAGTACCTCAACGGCATCGCCGCCGGGCACGCCACCAAGTCGAAGAAGCTCGGCTTCGTCGCCGCCAAGCCGATCCCGCAGGTCCTCAACAACATTAACGCCTTCCTGCTCGGCGCGCAGAGCGTCGACCCGTCGATCACCTGCCAGGTGATCTTCACCGGCGAGTGGTCGCTCGCGGTCAAGGAGGCCGAGGCGACCAACGCGCTGATCGACGGCGGCGCCGACGTCGTCACCTGCCACGTCGACAGCCCGAAGGTGACGGTGGAGACCGCCGCCCGCCGGGGCGCCTTCGTCTGCGGCTACCACGTCGACCAGTCGCCGCTGGCGCCGCAGAAGTACCTCACCGGGGCGGAGTGGAACTGGCTGCCGATCTACAAGGGCTTCGTCGAGGCGATGCAGGCCGGCAAGGTGCCGGAGAACTTCGTCCGCGGCGGCCTCGCCGACGGCTACGTCAAGATGAGCCCCTACGGCCCGGGCGTCAGCGACGCGGCGCGCAAGAACGCGGACGCGGTCAAGGCCGAGATGATGAAGGGCGGCTACCAGATCATCAAGGGACCGCTCAAGGACAATGCGGGCAAGGAGATCCTCGCCGCCGGAAAGGGCTACCCCGAGAAGGCGGCCGAGCTGGAAAGCACGAACTACCTGGTCGCGGGCGTGAAGGGCTCGGTCTGAGGCACGGTTCGACGCTCTCCCTCCCCCGCAGAGGGGGAGGGAAGGGGCGGCGAAGGCTTGCACCGGCCCGGTTGCGGGGCTGGCACGCTTCCTGCCGCACGCGTCGCAGGATGGTGGAACCGGTTCGGAGGTGCGGGATGGTCGCGGACGCCGCTGTGGCACCGGTCGAGACGGCGGATCCGCCGGCGCGCGGCCTTCAGGCCCGGGCCTGGCTGGCGCGGCGCTCGGAGGCGTTCCTGATCCCGGTCGGCGCGGCGCTCGCGGGCTTCGTCCTGTTCGGGCTGTTCCTGGCGGCTTTGGGCAAGTCGCCGCTCCAGTTCGTCGACATCGTCTATCGCGGCGGCTTCGGCTCGTCCTTCGCGCTCGGCAACAGCCTGCAACGCGCCGCGCCCCTGCTGTTCGCCGCGCTCTGCGTCGCGTTGCCCGCCCGCCTCGGCCTCGTGGTGATCGGCGGGGAGGGGGCGATCGTGCTGGGCGGCCTCAGCGCCGCCGCCGCGGCCCAGCCGCTGGCCGCCCTTCCGCCCGGTCTCGCGATCCCCTTGATGGCGCTCGCCGCGGCGCTGGTCGGCGCGGTCTGGATCGGCGCCGTCGGGTTTCTGCAGGCCTATCGCGGCGTCAACGCCACGATCTCGAGCCTGCTGCTGTCCTACATCGCCATCGCGCTCTCCAACCACCTGATCGAGGGCTGGCTGCGCGATCCGGCGAGCCTCAACAAGCCCTCGACGCTGCCCGTCGGCGACGCCTTCATGCTCGCGCCGATGCCGGGGATCGGGGTGCATTGGGGCCTCGGCGTCGGCGTCCTATCCTGCCTCGTCGCCTACGTGCTGATGGACCGCACGACGCTGGGCTTCGCCGCGCGAATCGCCGGCGGCAACGTGCGCGCGGCGCAGATCCAGGGTCTGCCGGTCGGGCGGCTGATCGTCGGCTTCACCGCCCTCGGCGGCGCCTTCGCGGCGCTCGCCGGGTTCTTCGAGGTGGTCGCGGTTCAGGGCACCGCCAACGGCACGCTGGCCGCCGGCTACGGCTACACCGGCATCCTCGTCGCCTTCCTCGCCCGCCAGAACCCGATCGCGATCATGCCGGTCGCGTTCCTGCTCGGCGGGATCGAGGCGTCGAGCGGGCTGATCCAGCGCCGGATGCAGCTGCCCGACGCCACCGTGCTGGTGCTGGAGGGGCTGCTGTTCCTCGTGGTGCTCGCCAGCGAGACGCTCTACGGGCGCCTGCACCTGTTCAGCCCGCACCTGTGGGCCACCAAGCGCGCCGCCGCCGCGCTGCCGGCGGGAGCGCCCGCATGAGCGCCCGCATGAGCGCGGCGGAGGGCGGGCGATGAGCGGCGATCTCGGGCTCTGGAGCGTCCTGATCGCGGTGGTCGGCGGCGCGATCCGCGTCTCGACGCCGTTCCTGTTCGTCAGCCTCGGCGAGACCATCACCGAGCGCTCGGGGCGGATCAACCTCGGCCTCGAGGGCACCCTCGTGTTCGGCGCGATGTCGGCCTACGCCACCGCGGTGCTCACCGGCTCGCCCTGGGCCGGCGTCGCGGTGGCGGGGCTCGCCGGCGGTGCCTTCGGGCTTCTGCACGGGTTCGTCTGCCGCCTGCCGCGGGTCAACGACGTGGCGGTCGGCATCGCCCTGATGCTGTTCGGCACCGGGCTGGCCTTCTTCTTCGGCAAGGCCTTCATCCAGCCCTCGGCGCCGCCGCTTCCGGCGATCCCGTTCGGGTTCTGGTCGGACGTGCCGCAGATCCAGGCGGCGCTGCGCGTCAACGTGCTGTTCCTCGTCGGCGCCGCGCTCGCGGTGTTCCTGTGGTGGGCGTTCCGCAACACCAAGGCCGGGCTGATCGTGCGCGTCGTCGGCGACAGCGCCGACGCGGCGCGTGCCATGGGCTACGACGTCGACCGCGTGAGGCTCTTCGCGACCGCCGCCGGCGGCGTGCTCGCCGGGATCGGCGGCGCCTACCTGTCGCTGTACTATCCGGGCTCGTGGAACGAGGGGATCTCCTCGGGCCAGGGGCTGATGGCGGTGGCGCTGGTGATCTTCGCCCGCTGGAACCCGCTCGCGTGCTTCGCCGCCGCCCTGCTGTTCGGCGGCGCCGGGGCGCTCGGGCCGGCGCTGCAATCGGTCGGCGTCACGCAGGGCTACTACCTGTACTACGCCGCACCCTACGTCCTCACC
Source organism: Methylobacterium sp. J-092 (assembly GCF_022829325.1). Classification (NCBI taxonomy): domain Bacteria; kingdom Pseudomonadati; phylum Pseudomonadota; class Alphaproteobacteria; order Hyphomicrobiales; family Methylobacteriaceae; genus Methylobacterium; species Methylobacterium sp. J-092. Next base: position 108,584 of record NZ_JAKSXU010000202.1, read on the forward strand.
CTGGCCCTGCTGATCGCCACCTCGTCGCCCGACCGGGCGCTGGCCGGCGCGCCGGGCGAGCTCTCCCTCTCGAAATAAGGTTTCGCATGAACGGTCTCGGTGGGCTGAACAAATCCCCGAACGGCGTCGTCGTCGGCCTCGTGCAGCTGAAGCTGCCGAAGGTCGAGACGCCGGCCGACCTGGGCGCGCAGGCCGACCGGATCGTGGCGATGGTCGCCAAGGCGCGGGCCAACATGGCGAGCATGGATCTCGTGGTGTTTCCCGAATACGCGCTCCACGGCCTGTCGATGGACACCCGGCCGGAGCTGATGTGCCGGATGGACGGGCCGGAGGTCGCCGCCTTCCGCAAGGCCTGCGTCGACAACCGGATCTGGGGCTGCTTCTCCATCATGGAGCTCAACCCGCACGGCGCGCCCTACAACACCGGCCTGATCATCGACGATGCCGGCGACGTGAAGCTGTACTATCGCAAGATGCACCCCTGGGTGCCGGTGGAGCCGTGGGAGCCCGGCGACCTCGGCATCCCGGTGATCGACGGGCCGAAGGGCGCCAAGCTCGCCCTGATCATCTGCCACGACGGAATGTTCCCGGAGATGGCGCGCGAATGCGCCTACAAGGGCGCCGAGATCATGATCCGCACGGCCGGCTACACCGCGCCGATCCGCGAATCCTGGCGCTTCACCAACCAGTCGAACGCCTTCTGCAACCTGATGGTCACCGCCAACGTCTGCCTGTGCGGCTCGGACGGCACCTTCGACTCGATGGGCGAGGGCATGGTCTGCAACTTCGACGGGGCGATCCTCGCCCACGGCACCACCGGCCGCGTCGACGAGATCATCACCGCCGAGGTCCGGCCCGACCTCGTGCGCGAGGCGCGGATCCACTGGGGCGTCGAGAACAACATCTACCAGCTCGGCCACCGCGGCTACACAGCGGTGAAGGGCGGCGCGCAGGACTGCCCCTACACCTACATGCACGACCTCGCCGCCGGCCGGTACAGGCTGCCGTGGGAGGATCAAGTAAAGGTCGTGGACGGCACGTCCTGCGGCTTCGTCGCGCCGACCCGCTCCTACGGCGCCGGCCAGGCGCCGGCCGCGCGCGAGGCGGCGGAGTGAGGGCCTCAGCCCTTCTTCAACGCCGCCAGCATCTCGCGGCGCAGGATCGCGTTGATGCGGGTCTGGTAGCCGCGCCCGGGCGCCCGCAGCCAGCCCAGCACGTCGGCATCGATCCGCACCGTCGTCGAGGTCTTGACCGGGCGGTAGAACGGGTTGCGCACGGCGTTCTGCCAGAACGCCTCCGTCAGGGTCGGGATGTCGCTGTGGTCGATCTCCGCGTCCGGCTTCGCCGCAAGGGCCTCCAGCTCCGCCGTCTGCGCCTCGCTCAGCGTCGGCGGATTGGCGAGGTCGATCTCGTAGCTAACCAGCTTCGTGTTCATAGCGTCGCCTTTCCGAACGATCGGCCTTGCGGGCGGAGATGATGCGGATGACCTCGATCTCCCCGCCGGCCTCGGTCGTCTCGCGAATCGTATCAGCTAGGAAATCCGTCGGCGATTTGGCCGCCAGGCGTTCTCCCTCCCCCCTCTGCGGGGGAGGGTACCCTGCGGAGCAGGGGGGGAGAGGGGAGCGCCGTATCCGGAGAGGTCGCTCCCCTCTCCCGACCCTCGCTGACGCGAGGCCCACCCTCCCCCGCAGAGGGGGGAGGGAAGAGCGCGTGCGGCGAAGGGCAATACTCGTCCCGCGCTCGTTCGCGGCATTCCGAATCGAGCGCACGTCACGACGATCTCCGTCAGCGGACATTCGTTCGTCAAGCCGACAGGGCGAGGCTGCATGAGCACGACGTCCTCGCCCGCGGGCACCGTCGCCGCCGAGCCCTACCCGTGGCCCTACGACGGCGACCTGCGGCCGGGGAACACCGCGCTCGTCATCATCGACATGCAGATCGATTTCTGCGGCGACGGCGGCTACGTCGACGCGATGGGCTACGACCTGTCGTTGACCCGCGCGCCGATCGCGCCGATCGCCCGCCTGCTCGCCGCGATGCGCGGGGCCGGCTACACGATCATCCACACCCGCGAGGGCCACCGGCCCGACCTCTCCGACCTGCCGGAGAACAAGCGCTGGCGCTCGCGCCGGATCGGCGCCGGCATCGGCGACCCCGGGCCCTGCGGCAAGATCCTGGTCCGCGGCGAGCCCGGCTGGGAGATCATCCCGGAGCTCGCCCCGCTCCCCGGCGAGGTGGTGATCGACAAGCCCGGCAAGGGCTCGTTCTGCGCCACCGACCTCGAGCTGATCCTGCGCACCCGCGGCATCCGCAACCTCGTGCTCACCGGCATCACCACCGATGTCTGCGTCTCCAATACCATGCGGGAGGCCAACGACCGCGGCTTCGAATGCGTGGTGCTGGGCGACGCCTGCGGCGCCACCGATCCGGAGAACCACGCGGCGGCGCTTCGCATGGTGACGATGCAGGGCGGCGTGTTCGGCGCGGTCTCCGACACCGACGCCGTCATCGCCGCGCTCGCCGCCGCATGAGCACCCGCCGCGCCGTCGTCCACCGCATCGCCACCGCCGCCCCGGACGACGTCTCCGGCCTGGAACGCGCGATCGCGGAGGGCCGGATCGTGCCGGGCGCGATCGTCGCGATCTTCGGCAAGACCGAGGGCAACGGCCTGGTCAACGACTGGACCCGGGGGCTCGCCGCCCGCGCCCTACGCGACCTGCTGGGTCGGCACGCCGGCCCGGAGGCCGCCGAGCGGGTCTGCCTCGTCATGTCGGGCGGGACCGAGGGCGGCCTGTCCCCGCACGTCACCGTGTTCGAGGTGCGCGAGGCCGACGAGGCCGCCGTGCCCGGCGCGCTCGCCATCGGCCACGCCCACACCGCCGACCTCCCGCCCGAGCAGGTCGGGCGCCTGGCCCAGGTCGCGTCGGTGGCCGACGGCGTGCGCGCGGCGATGCGCGCGGCCGGGATCGTCGATCCGGACGAGGTGCACTTCGTCCAGGTGAAGTGCCCGCTCCTCACCTCGGAGCGGATCGCCGAGGCGCGCGGCCGCGACGCGGACTGCGCCACCGCCGACACGCTGAAATCCATGGGCCTGTCGCGCGCGGCCGCCTCCCTCGGCATCGCCGCGGCGCTCGGCGAGGTCGGCGCGCTGGAGGAGGCCGCGATCGGCCGGGACTTTTCGCTCGCCTCGTCGCGCGCCTCGGCCTCGGCCGGGATCGAGCTGATGGGCCACGAGATCGTGGTGCTCGGGCGCGGCGCCGGCTGGTCCGGCCCGCTGCGGATCGACCACGCCACCATGGCCGACGCCCTGGACGTCGAGCCCGTGCGGGCCGCCCTCGCCCGCCTCGGTCTCGGCACCGCCGGACAGCTGGCGCCGGCGCAGCGCGCGCGGCTGGTCGCGCTGCTCGCCAAGGCCGAGGCCCCGTCCGACGGGCGCCTGCGCGGGCTTCGCACCACCATGCTCACCGATTCCGACCACGCCGCGACGCGGCACGCCCGCGGCTTCGTCGGCGGGGTGCTCGCCGGCCTCGTCGGCCATGCCGAGCTCTACGTCTCGGGCGGCGCCGAGCATCAGGGGCCGGATGGCGGCGGCCCCGTCGCGATCATCGCCGAAGCGCCGTGAGAGGCCGCCCATGACGTCGTCACCGCTCGCGTCTCCTCCCTCGGCCCCGGCCCCGAGCACCCCCCGCGCCATCGGCGTCGAGACCGTCGGCATGACGAAGCGCTTCGGCGCCTTCGCCGCCCTCGACGACGTGTCGATGAAGATCGCGGCCGGCGGCTTCCACGCGCTGCTCGGCGAGAACGGCGCCGGCAAGTCCACGCTGGTGAAGTGCGTGATGGGGTTCTACGCCCCGAGCGCCGGCACGGTGCTGGTCGACGGCCGCGAGGCCGAGATCACCAACCCGAAGGGCGCGCAGGCGCGCGGCCTCGGCATGGTCTACCAGCACTTCACGCTGGTGCCCTCGCTCACGGGGGCGGAGAACCTCGTCATCAGCCGCGCCGACGCGCCCTCGGTGATCGCCTGGGGCCGGGAGCGCGCGCGGCTCTCCGCCTTCATGGCCGGCATGCCGTTCCGGCTGAACCTCGACCGGCCGGTGGCGGAGCTGGCGGCCGGCGAGAAGCAGAAGCTCGAGATCGTCAAGCAGCTCTACCTCGAGGCGCGGTTCCTGATCCTCGACGAGCCGACCTCGGTGCTGACGCCGGGCGAGGCCGAGGAGGTGCTGGGGCTGCTCCGCGCGATGGCCGACCGCGGCGACCTCACCGTGCTGATGATCAGCCACAAGTTCCGCGAGGTCGAGACCTTCGCCCGAAGCCTGAGCGTGCTCCGGCGCGGTCGGCTCGTGGGCGGCGGCGCGGTCGGCGCGCTGTCCCGCGACGACATGGCGGCGATGATGATGGGCGAGCGCAAGGTGCGCGTGCCGGCCGCCCGCCTCGGCGAGCCCGACGAAGCCCGCGAGATCCTGCGCATCGCGGGCGTGACCGCCACCGACGCCTCGGGCCTGCGCCACATCGCCGTCGACGCGCTCAGCGTTCGCGCCCGCGAGATCGTCGGCATCGCCGGCGTCTCGGGCAACGGGCAGAAGGAGCTCGCCGACGTCCTCGGCGGCCAGGTCCGCGCCACCGGCGGCCGGGTGGTGGTGGCTGGCGCGCCCTATGCCGGCACACGGGCCGAGAGCCGCGCGCGAAAGGTGCGGTTCATCCCGGAGGAGCCGCTGCGCAACGCCTGCGCGCCGCGGATGTCGGTGGTCGAGAACTTGGGCTTTCGCGCCTTCGACCGGCGCGGCGACGACCCGACGGGCAAGCCGACCTTCTGGCTCGACCGGGGGGCGATGGCCCGGCGCGGGCGCGACCTGATCGAGCGGTTCAAGGTGAAGACCGCCTCGTCCGAGGCGCCGATCGCCACCCTGTCCGGCGGCAACGTGCAGCGGGCGGTGCTCGCCCGCGAGCTGACCGACCCGGTCGACCTCCTGATCGTCGTCAACCCGTGCTTCGGCCTCGACTTCTCGGCGGTCTCAGAGATCCGCAACCGGATCGTGGCCGCGCGCAACGCCGGCGCCGCGGTGCTGCTGATCAGCGAGGACCTCGACGAGATCCTGGAGCTGTCCGACCGCATCGTGGTGATGTCGGAGGGCCGCCTCGTCTACGAGACGCAGGCCGCCACCGCCGAGGTGGCGACGATCGGCCGTCACATGGCCGGGCACCACTGAGACGGACGATCGTCGCAGGCGCGGGCTCAGTGGGCCTCGACCGGCCCCGAGGCGCGCTGCGGCTTCCTCAGGATCGCGACGACGCCGAGGCTCAGCGCGAGGCTGACGCCGACGAGCCAGAACCCGTCGGCATAGGCCATCACCTCGGCCTCGCGCCGGACCTGGGCCGCCAGCATGCCGAGGGCGGCGCCCTTCGCGGCCGCGGCGTCGGCGACGTGCCCGTGCAGGCCGGCGGCCGTGGCCGCGAGGCGCTCCTGGGTGCGCGTGGCGTTCACGGTGATCGCCTCGGCCAGCACCGAGAAGTGCATGTGCTCGCGCCGGTCGATCATCGTCGAGAGCATCGCGATGCCGATCGAGCCGCCGAGGTTGCGCATCATGTTCGACAGCGCCGAGGCGTCCGCTGTGTCGCGCGGGGCGAGGCCCGCCGTCGAGAGCTGCGACAGCGGGATGGTGAACAGCGGCTGGCCGACGGCGCGCAGGAGCTGCGGCAGGATCAGCTGGTCCGCGCCGACGTCGTGGGTCAGCCCGACGTTGATCCAGCAGCTCGCGATGAAGAACAGCGTGCCGGTCACCACCAGCAGCCGAGCGTCGAAGGTGCGCATGATCAGCGGCATCATCGGGAACAGCAGCAGCTGCGGCAGCCCGGACCACATCACGACGTAGCCGATCTGCTGGGCGTCGTAGCCCTGGATCTGCGCGCAGTAGAGCGGGATGATGTAGATCGAGCCGAACGAGACCGCGCCGAGCACCGTCATCAGCACGCACGATCCGCCGACCGAGCGGTTGGCGAGCACCCGCAGGTTGATGAAGGGGCGCTCGGCCATGAGCTCGCGGACGATGAAGCCGGCGATGCCGGCCACCGCGAGCCAGCTCGCCTGGACGATGACGGGCGAGCCGAACCAGTCCTTCCGCTGACCCTCCTCCAGCACGTAGGTCAGCGCCGGCAGGCCGGTCGCCATCAGGCCGATGCCGATCCAGTCGCCCTTCAGGAGCTCGGCCCAGCGCGCCGGCACGCCGTCGAAGGCGCCGAGCTGGATCGCGGCGGCGAGCGGGCCGAAGATCAGGTTCAGGTAGAAGATGTAGTGCCAGGACAGGTTGTCGGTGAGCCATCCCCCCACCGTCGGGCCGATCGCCGGCGCGAAGGTGGCGGTCAGCCCGAACATCGCGATGCCGATCGGCTGCTGGCTCCTCGACAGGCGCGTGCGCACGATGACGATCGCGGTCGGGATCAGCACGCCGCCGGTGAAGCCCTGGCCGGCCCGGAACAGGATCATCTGCGAGAGCGAGGTCGAGAGCGCGCAGGCGAGCGAGAAGGCGGTGAACAGCATCGTGTTCACCGACAGGTACCGGCGCAGGCCGATCACCGAGGAGAGCCAGCCGGTGAGGGGGATCACGATGATCTCGGCCATCAGGTAGGCGGTCGAGATCCAGCTGCCCTCCTCGGTGGAGGCGCCGAGCGCGCCCTGGATGTCGGAGAGCGAGGCGTTGGTGATCTGGATGTCGAGGATGGCGGTGAACGCGCCGAGGATCGCGCCGAACACCGCGAGCCAGTCGCGCGCGCTGGCCTTGGCCTCGGGCCCGCGCATCGCCGCGGCGGCGCTCATCGCGGCAGGGCCTCGCTGACGAGGGCGGCGCCGGGCCGGGCGCGGCGTGCGGCCGGCACGACCGGGTCCGCCAGGTGCACCGTGGCCTCGACCGACAGGCCGGCGCGCAGGCGCGCGAGCCGCGGGTCGGACGCGTCGATCGCGACCCGCACCGGCACGCGCTGGACGACCTTGGTGAAGTTGCCGGTGGCGTTCTCGGGCGGCAGCAGGGCGAACTGCGCACCGGTGCCGGGCGAGAAGCTCTCGATCCGGCCCTCGAACGCGCGGTCGCCCAGCGCATCGACGGTGAAGGTAACGTGCTGTCCCTCGACCATCTCCCCGGTCTGCGTCTCCTTGAAGTTCGCCACGAGGTAGATGTCGCGGCCGGTCGGCACGATCGTGAGCAGCCCGGTGCCGGCCGAGACGAACTGCCCGACGCGCAGGGCCCGGTCGCCGACCGTGCCGGCGGCGGGCGCGGCGATGGTCGTGTAGCTGAGGTTGAGCTGCGCCTGCTCGACCTTGGCCCGCGCCCCGTCCAGGCTCGCGCGGGCGCTCGCCTCCAGCGCCGTCAGGCTCTCCACCTGCTTGCGGGCGGCGTCCAGCGAGGCGACGGACTTGTCGTGCGCCGCCCGCTTCTGGCGTAGATCGGCATCGGCCTGCTGCTGGCGCTGGGCGGTGCCCGAGCCGGTCTGCAGCAGGTTCTGGTAGCGGGCGTATTCCTTGGTGGCGAAATCGAGGGCCGCATCGGTGTTCTCGACCTCGGCCTTCGCGGACTGCACCTGCGCCTGCTGCTGGAGGATGGCGGCGGCGGTCCCGAGCAGCTGGGCGCGGTTCTTCTCGACCTCGGCCTGGGCCTGCTTCAACGCGATCCGATACTCGCGGTCGTCGAGCCGCGCGATCGCGTCGCCGACCTGCACCGCCTGGTTGTCACCGACCAGCACCGCGGCGACGTGGCCGGCGATGCGGGGGGCGACCGTCACCTTGTCGGCCTGCAGGTAGGCGTCCTCGGTCGTCTCCAGGAACCGGCCGACGGTCCACCAGTGCCAGCCGTAGCTGCCGCCCCCGCCGAGCGCGGCCAGGACGAGCAGCGGAAGGATCAGCCGTGCGGGACGGCGCTTGCGCGCGGGCGCAGGAACGACGGGGACGGGCGCAGGATCGTCGGTGGATCGTGGTTGCATCGCGGCTGGCCAACAATAAAACGATACGGTATCGTTGTAATACGGTCGGCGGTTCGGGCTGACAAGGAGGAAGTTCATGACGCAGGTCGCGGCCGACGATGCGGAGGCGCAGCCCCGGCGCGGCGGCGGACGGCCGACCCGCGCGGAAGCCGCGCGGCGCGAGGCGCGCATCGTCGAGGTCGCCACCCGCCTGTTCATGGAGCGCGGCTTCGACGCGACCTCGATCGACGCGGTCGCGGAGGCGGCCGGCGTCAGCAAGCCGACGCTGTATTCGCGCTATCGCGACAAGCGCGCGCTGTTCGAGGCGGTGCTCGACGAGCGCATCCGCGAATGGCTGGCCCCGCTCTCGGCCGCGGCCGAGACGCAGGCCCTCGAGGCCAACCCGCGGGACGCCGCGACCGTGCTGGACGAGCTCAGCCGCAACCTCCTCGCCCGTGCCCATGCGCCGGGCGCCGCCGCGCTCACCCGCTGCATCGCCGCGCAGGCGATGCAGTTCCCCGATCTGGCGCGGCTCGCCTACGAGGAGGGCTGGATGCGCGGCGTGCGCGCGGTCGGCCGCCTCCTCACGGTGATGGCCGCGCGGGGGCAGATCGCGGTCGACGACGCGGAGATCGCCGCCGACCTGTTCCTCAACCTCGTCCTCGGCCGCAGCGCGAAGCAGGCGCTCTATGGCATCGCGGTCGACCCGGAAGCGCAGGAGAAGCGCCGCCGCGCCGCGGTGGCCCTGTTCCTCGCCGGCTGCCGCCCCCTCGCACCCGAGCGCAGGTGAAGCCGGCGGGCTGGCGAAGAAAGCAGGCTTGCCAAGAAAGTCGAACGTCTTGTTCGAAACTATTCGGGTTTTCGGATCGGCGGGACGGGCCCATCTTCGCTCCATCGGACGGCGGCTACCGGGTCGCCTCGCCTCAGATCGATGGAGCCCCCCATGTCCAGCATCCTCAAGGTTTCGGTTCTCGCCCTCTCCCTGGCGGCCGCCCTGCCCGCCGCCGCGGTCGCGCAGAGCTACACCGCGCCGGCCGGCATCCCCACCGAGACCGCGCCCGGCACGGTCTCCGGCCGCCCCGTCGAGCGCGGCGTCGGCCAGGCCGCGCCGAGCGCCTACGATGCGATGGTCACCGGCTCGGTCGGCCGCATCCAGGCGCACAAGCCCGCCCGCCGCTGACCCGGCGGCGCCGACCTTGCTTGCCGGATCGCCGGGGCCGGACGCGCCCCGATCGTTCGAGGATCCCGGCATGCGCGGCCCCGGAACACCGACGCTGGACCAGCTCGGGGTCTTCCTCGCGGTGGTCGAGGCCGGGAGCTTCGCCGCGGCGGGCCGTCGCCTCAACCGGGCCACCTCGGTGATCAGCTACGCGGTGGCCAATCTCGAGCAGCAGCTCGGCCTGCCGCTGTTCGACCGCGACGCGACGCGACGGCCGCAATTGACCGAGGCCGGGCGCGCGGTGCTGGCGGAGGCGCGCATCGTCGCCCACGGCGTCGACGCCCTGCGCGCCAAGGTCGGCGGATTGCTGAGCGGGCTCGAGGCGGAGGTCAGCCTCGTCGTCACCCTGCTGATGCCGGGGCCGCGGCTCGTCGATGCGCTCAAGGCGTTCCAGGCGCGGTATCCCTCGGTGGCCCTGCGCCTGAACGTCGAGGCGCTCGGCGCGGTGCAGCAGCACGTGATCGACGGCCGGGCGGCGATCGGCATCGGGGTCGAGCTCTGGCAGCGGGAGACCGACCCGCTCGAGCTGGTCTCCGTCGGCGAGGTCGAGATGGTGGCGGTCGCCGCGCCCTCCCATCCCCTGGCCGCCGCCGACGGGTCGGTGTCGGGCCTGGCGCGCGAGCACGTGCAGCTGGTGATCTCCGACCGCTCTCCCCTGTCGGAAGGCCAGGAATTCGGGGTGATCGCGCCGCGGACCTGGCGACTCTCCGACATGAGCTCCAAGCACACCCTGCTGCTGGCCGGGATCGGCTGGGGCAGCATGCCCGCGCACCTGGCGCGCGCCGACCTCGAGGCGGGGCGCCTCGTGGCGCTGAAGCTGCCGGAGGCGACGCGCCGCCTGCTCCCGCTCACCGCGATCCACCGCACCGACCGCCCGCCCGGCCCGGCGGGGCGCTGGCTCATCCGCCGCTTCGTGGAGCAGGCCGAAGGCTGAGCGCCGCCCTCCAGGCGGCGCTCGCGTCTTCTTGATGCCGCCCGGCGGTCCCCGCCCGGGCCGGCGCGCCCGGATTCGGAGCAAAGGCGCCCCCGGTGAGTTCCCTCGCGTGGGGGCGGCGCCGCGCCGTCCGCGCGGGTCGGGGTTCGGTTTCGGAAGGACGGATGGCTCAGGACACGGATCCCACCGGTGACGGGTGGACGCTCGCCAGCTTCACCGCCGCGATCCACCGGGGCGGCGTCGGCCTGTGGGCGTGGTCGCCGGAGCGGCGGCTCGCCCAGCTCGACGGCCTCTGCCGCGCGTTCTGGGACACGACCGAGCCGGTGGTGGGCATCGACGCGCTGTTCGCGAAGGTGAACGCCGAGGACCGCCCGGGCATGATGCGGGACTGGGCGGCGAGCGCCACCGATCCGCAGGCCTACAGCTTCGACTTCCGCATCGGCGACGGCGCCGACGCCCGCTGGATCTCGGCGCGCGGCGTCGGCGGCGAGGCCGGCCGGGTCGGGGAGTGGGTCCAGGCCATCTTCCTCGACATCACCGACCGCAAGCGGGCGGAGGATGCCGAGCGGCTGCTGACCGCCGAGCTGGCGCACCGCGTCTCGAACATGTTCACGGTCGCCCGCGCGCTCACCGCCATCGTCGCCCGCGAGGCCACGTCGACGCCGCACTTCGCCGAGGACCTGTCGCAGCGCTTCGGCGTGCTGCACGAGGCGACCGCCCTGGCGACGCGGTCGAACCGGGCCGACCGGGGCGACGTGCGGCTGCGGGACCTCGCCGAGCGCATCCTGGCGCCGTACCTGAACGGCGCCAACATCGCCGTGGACATCCCGGACGCGGCGGTGGCGCCGCCCGACAAGGTCAACGACTACGCGATGATCGTCCACGAGCTCGCCACCAACTCCGCCAAGTACGGGGCGCTGGCCGGCGGCGGCACGCTCAGGCTGGTCGGTCGCGTCGCCGACCGCGCGCTGACGCTGGACTGGACCGAGGGCGGCGCGCCGTCCGGGACGCCCAAGGCCGACGGGACCGGGTTCGGGTCCCGCCTGCTCAAGCAGACCATCGAGCGCAGCCTGGCAGGGCGGTTCGACCGTACCATCGACGCGGCCGGGCTGCGGTTCCGGATGGTCGTGCCGACCCGATGACCGGCCGGGCCCGCCTTCGGTGCGGATCGATGCCGTTCCCGGTCGCCGATCCGAGACGCGCGCGCACCAGCCCGACCCGAATCGCGGTTCAGACCCCATGGCGCTCCTGCTAGACGGCCCGGCGTGACCACAGCACTGCATCAGCCCATGCCGGCCGAGACCGAGGCGAGCCGCGTCCGCCGCGAGACCCACCGCATCCTCTCCGAGATCGCCGGCGGGGCGGACGTCACCGATCCGTTCGCGGCCGCGGTGCGGGCCACGCGCATGCCGATGATCGTCACGGACCCGCGCCAGCCCGACAACCCGATCCTCTTCGTCAACGCGGCCTTCAGCCGCCTGACCGGCTATGCCTCCGAGGAGATTATCGGGCGGAACTGCCGCTTGCTCCAGGGGCCCGACACCGACCGGGACGACGTCGCCCGGGTGCGCGCGGCGATCGCCGCCCGGCAGCCGATCGAGGTCGCGCTCCTCAACTACCGCAAGGACGGCACGACCTTCTGGAACCAGCTTCTGCTGGCCCCGGTGAAGGACGCCGCCGGCGAGGTCGCGTACTTCTTCGCCAGCCAGTACGACGTCACCGCCGACGTGCTGCAGCTCGCGGCTCTGCGCGGCGAGAACGCCGCCCTGTCGGCGGCCCGCGCCACCGACGCCGAGCGCCTGCAGTTCAGCGAGATGGCGCTGCGGCTGGCGACCGAGGCGGCCGAGATCGGCACCTTCGACCTCGACGTGGCCGCCGACGCGCTGACCCTGTCCGAGCGCACCCGCGAGCTGTTCGGCCTCGCCCCGGACGCCGCGTGCGATCGCGCGACGCTTCGCGACGGCCTCCACCCGGACGACCGGGAGACGGTGCTGGCGGCGCTCGCCGCCGCCCTCGATCCGGAGCGGCGCGCGCCGTTCGAGGCCGAGTTCCGCGTCGCCTCCAAGGCCGACGGCACGGTGCGATGGGTGTCGGCCAAGGGGCGCGGCCTGTTCGACGGCCGGGGCCGGGCCTTCCGGGCGCTCGGGACGATGGTCGACGCCACCGGCCGCCGCGAGACCGAGGAACGCTACACGGCGCTGTTCGAGGCGGTCGACGACGGCTTCTGCATCATCGAGTTCATCGACGGGCCGCACGGTCCGGCGAGCGACTACGTCCACATCGTCGCCAACCAGGGCTACGAGCGCCAGACCGGGATCGCCGGCATCGTCGGGCGGACCCTGCGCGACCTCGCGCCGGACGAGGCCGAGGGTTGGCTCGCGCTATACGGCGGCGTCCTGCGCACGGGGGAGTCGATCCGGTTCGAGCGCCCGTTCCCGCGCGCGGGCCGCCACATCGAGGTCTCGGCTGCCCGGATCGAGCCGGCGAGCCGGCGCCAGGTCTCGGTGCTGTTCCGGGACGTCACCGGTCGCCGGCGCGCAGAGGCGGACCTCCAGGCCAGCGAGGCGCAGTTCCGGGCCTTCGCCGAGGCCGTGCCGAACCAGGTCTGGGGCGCCCGCCCGGACGGCACGCTGCATTGGTTCAACGGCCAGGCCTACGCCTATACCGGCGCGGCGCCGGGGGCGCTGAACGCGGCCGCGACCTGGTCCGACCTGATCCATCCCGACGACCTGCCGGCGGCGCGCGCCGGTTGGGACCGCTCGGTCGCCACGGGCGAGCCCTACGAGGTCGAGTTCCGCATCCGCGGCGGCGGCGGCTACCGCTGGTTCCTGGCGCGGGCGCAGCCGGTGCGGGACGCCGCCGGCGCTCTGACCCAGTGGGTCGGCACCCACACCGACATCGACGAGCGGCGGCGCCAGGCCGAGGAGCTCGAGCGGCAGGTCGCCGCCCGCACCGCGGAGCGCGACATGATCTGGAAGGCGTCGTCCGACCTGCTCTGCGTCGCGAACTTCGAAGGCCGCTTCGTCAGCCTCAACCCGGCCTGGGCCGCGACGCTCGGCTGGACCGAGGCCGAGATGAAGGCCGGCCCGTTCCTGGACCTGGTCCACCCCGACGACCGGGCCGTCACCGAGGCGGCCGCGGCCGGCCTGGCGCGGGGCGACGCCCAGCTGTCGTTCGAGAACCGCTACCGCCATCGCGACGGCGGCTGGCGCTGGCTCTCCTGGAACGCGGTCCCGAACGGCGGCCTGATCTACGCCACCGTGCGCGACGTCAGCGCCGCCAAGGCCCAGGCCGAGGCGCTGGCGCGGACCGAGGAGGCGCTGCGCCAGTCGCAGAAGATGGAAGCGGTCGGGCAGCTCACAGGCGGCCTCGCGCACGACTTCAACAACATGCTCGCGGGCATTGTCGGCTCCCTGGAGCTGATGCAGACCCGCATGCTGCAGGGCCGGATGGGCGAGCTCGACCGCTACATCGGCGCCGCGCAAGGGGCGGCACGCCGCGCCGCCGCCCTGACCCACCGCCTGCTCGCCTTCTCCCGCCGGCAGACCCTGGCCCCCAAGCCGACGGACGTGAACCGTCTGGTCGAGGGCATGGAGGACCTGGTGCGCCGCACCGTCGGGCCGGGCGTGTCGGTCGAGGCGGTCGGGGCCGCCGGGCTCTGGCCGACCCTGGTCGACCCGAGCCAGCTCGAGAACGCCCTGCTCAACCTCTGCATCAACGCCCGCGACGCGATGCCGGAGGGCGGCCGCATCGTGGTCGAGACCAGCAACCGCTGGCTCGACCGGCGCGCCGCCCGCGAGCGCGACCTCGAGCCGGGGCAGTACGTCGCGCTCTGCGTCTCCGACAACGGCACCGGCATGGCGCCGGACGTGGCGGCGAAGGCGTTCGACCCGTTCTTCACGACCAAGCCGATGGGCGAGGGCACGGGGCTCGGCCTGAGCATGATCTACGGCTTCGCCAAGCAGTCGGGCGGGCAGGTGCGGATCTACTCCGAGCCCGGCAAGGGCACGATGGTCTGCATCTACCTGCCCCGCCACCTCGGCGAGGCCGAGGCGGTCGAGGCGGTGCCCGACCTGTCGGACGCCGCGCGGGCCAAGCTCGGCGAGACGGTGCTGGTGGTCGACGACGAGCCGACGGTGCGGATGCTCGTGACCGAGGTGCTGGAGGATCTGGGCTACGCGGCGATCGAGGCGGCAGACGGCGCCTCCGGCCTCAAGGTGCTGCAGTCGGACGTGCGCATCGACCTGCTGGTGACCGATGTCGGGCTGCCCGGCGGGATGAACGGGCGGCAGATGGCCGACGCGGCGAAGACCGCGCGGCCCGGCCTCAAGGTGCTGTTCATCACCGGCTACGCGGAGAACGCCGCGCTCAACCACGGCCACCTCGCGCCCGGCATGGAGGTGCTGGTGAAGCCCTTCGCCCTGGAGGCGCTCGCCACCCGCATCCGCGGCCTGATCGAGGGGCAGGCCTGAACGAACGCGGTCCGCTGCGGCGCTCCGCGCGTCCCGGAGGTGCGCGAGCCGTTCAACGGAAAAAGGGCGCCCGACGGTGAGTCGGGCGCCCTTCGTCGAGGACACGTGGCGTCGCGGGCGCAACGGCGCCCGCGACCGGCGCCTCAGTAGCCGTAGCCGTAGGCCGGGTAGCCGTAGCCGTAGGCGGGGGCGTATCCGTAGGCCGGCGCGTAGCCGTAGCCGCCGTAGTAGCCCACCGGGCGGCCGTAGCCGTAACCGCCGTAGCCGCCGTAGCCGCCGTAGGAATTCGCCACGATCGCGCCGGCGGCGAGGCCGGCGATGCCGAGGCCGATCGCGGCGCCCGGGCCGATGCCGCGGCGATAGCCGTAGCCGCGTCCGTATCCGCCGCGGAAGCCGACGCCGCGATAGCCGTAGCCGCCGTGACCGAAGCCGCCGTGGCCGTAGCCGCCACCGTAACCCCAGCCGCGGGCCTCGGCGGGGGCCGATGCCAGCATGCCGAGCCCGAGCAGTGCGGTGGAAGCGAGTGCGAGCTTGCGCATCCAAGATCTCCTGTCTGGGTGACTATGGCTCTTAAAACGACCTCGGCCGCACCGCGTTCCAACATCGGTGGTGGTTCGACATGTCACAGTGTCGTTGAACCAGCGTACCGGTGAAGGCTCCGGCCTCGCGCGGGAGCGCGAGCGCGCGAGTTCCGGCCCGGCGCCGGGGTCCCGGCCGGGATCTTGCTCCGCCATCCGCGTTGACCGGAGGCGACCGCGTGGAGCATGAAGGCCCGTCGGCGCCGCGGGCACCCGCATGGGAGCTTCCGTCGCCGAAAGCCGTTCTCGGACGGGCATGATGGTGGCGACCATGCCCCATGGAAACGGACGGCATGGACGACGAGATCGAGCGGCTGCGCAGCGAGAATCGGAGGCTCGAGGCCGAGGTCGCGCGCCTGCGCGAGCGGAACGCGTCGCATGTCAGGCTCCCGGATTCCGGCCAGCGCACGTCCGGGGCGGATGTCGACCTGCTGTTCACGGCGGCGGAGAAGACCCGCATGCCGCAGATCGTCACCGACCCGAACCTCCCGGACAACCCGATCGTGTTCGCCAACCGGGCGTTCCAGGCCCTGTGCGGCTACTCGGCCGACGAGCTGATCGGCCGCAACTGCCGCTTCCTGCAGGGGCCGGACACCGATCCGGCGGACATCGCCAAGGTGCGCGACGCCATCGCCGCGCGCCGCGACGTGGTCGTCGAGATCCTGAACTACCGCCGCGACGGGTCCACCTTCCGCAACGAGCTCTACGTCAGCCCGGTCTTCACCGCCGAGGGCCACCTGCGCTACTTCTTCGCCAGCCAGCTCGACGTCACCCGGTTCCGGACCGAGGAGGGCATGCTCGCCGAGAGCGAGGCGCGCTACCGCACCCTGTTCAATGCCCTCGACGCCGGCTTCTGCGTCATCGAGCTCCGGTTTGACGCCGACAGCCGCGCGGTCGACTACCGCTTCGTCGAGGCGAATCCGGCCTTCTCGCGCCATACCGGCCTCGACGACGTGGTCGGCAAGTGGGTGAGCGAGGTGGTGCCCGACCTCGAGCGCAGCTGGCTCGACACCTACGGGCAGGTCGCGATGACGGGCCGGGCCGTCCGCTTCGAGAGCGGCGTCGTCGCGCTCGGGCGCTGGTTCGAGGTCCAGGCCCTGCGCATCGGCGATCCGGTGCAGCACCGGGTCGCCCTGCTGTTCAACGACGTCACCGACCGGCAGAAGGCCGAGAGCGTGCTGCGCGACACCGCCCGCGACCGGACCACGGAGCGCGACCTGGTGTGGCGGGCGAGCCGCGACCTCCTCGTTGTCTGCGGCTTCGACGGCCTCTACCGCTCGGTCAACCCGGCCTGGCACGAGATGCTGGGCTGGTCGGCCTTCGATCTCGTGCGCACGTCCTTCAGCGACTACGTCCACCCCGAAGACAGGGCGGCCGCGACCGCGGCGTTCGAGCTGCTGCGGGAAGGCCAGGTCCTCGACAGCCTCGACGTGCGCATGCTCACGGCGGACGGCGACTTCCGCTGGGTGTCGTGGAACGCCATCCCGCAGGAGGACCACTTCTACGCCGCCGGCCGCGACGTCACCGAGCGCCGCGCCCTGGAGGAGCAGCTCCGGCAGTCGCAGAAGCTGGAAGCGGTCGGCCAGCTCACCGGCGGCGTCGCGCACGACTTCAACAACCTGCTGACGGTGATCCGGTCCTCGACCGACCTGCTCAAGCGCCCCGACCTGCCGGAGGAGCGCCGGCAGCGCTACATCGGCGCGATCTCCGACACCGTCACCCGCGCCGCCAAGCTCACCGGCCAGCTCCTCGCCTTCGCCCGGCGTCAATCCCTGACCCCGGAGGTGTTCGACGTCGGCCGCAGCGTCGCCTCGGTCGCCGACATGGTCGGCACGCTCACCGGCGCCCGCATCCGGGTCGTCACCGACGTGGCCGCGAACCGGGACGGTCGCGGGAACGAGGTGCCCTACCTTATCGACGCCGACCCGAGCCAGTTCGACACGGCCCTGGTGAACATGGCCATCAACGCGCGCGACGCCATGGACGGCGAGGGCCGTCTCGACATCGGCGTGCGGCGCGCCTCGGCGATCCCGGCGGTGCGGGCCCATCCCCGCATCCCCGGCGACTTCGTCGCCGTCTCGGTCCGCGACACCGGGACCGGCATCGCGGCGGCCGATCTCGATCGGATCTTCGAGCCGTTCTACACCACCAAGGGCGTCGGCCAGGGCACCGGGCTCGGCCTGTCGCAGGTGTTCGGCTTCGCCAAGCAGTCGGGCGGCGAGGTGCTGGTCGAGAGCACGCTCGGCCGGGGCACCACCTTCACGCTCTACCTGCCCCGCGAGGTCGGGCGATCCGTGGCGATCGAGGAGGACGGCGAGCCCGAGCCCCTCGCCGACGGGCACGGCACCCGCGTCCTCGTGGTCGAGGACAACCAGGAGGTCGGCTCCTTCGCCACCCAGGCCCTGCGCGAGCTCGGCTACGAGACCGTGTGGGCGATGAGCGCCGAGGAGGCCCTCGCCGTCCTGTCCGCGTCGCCGCGCTTCGACGTGGTGTTCTCCGACGTGGTGATGCCCGGGATGAACGGCATCGACATGGCGCGGGAGATCCGCCACCGCCACACCGGCCTGCCGGTCGTCCTCGCCTCCGGCTACAGCCACGTGCTCGCCGAGCAGGGCACCCACGGCTTCCCGCTCCTGAAGAAGCCGTACTCGGTCGAGGACCTGTCCCGCATCCTGCGCCGGGCGGTCACCCGGGCGGCCTCGCCGGGGGCCTGACGCGCGGGCCCCCCCTCGATCACGGCGCTCGCGCAGATCCTGCCGCGCGGCGTGGCCGCGACCGGCTCCGCGCGGGCCGGATCACCCGGAGACCCGTCCCGCATGCCCCGTCGCATCCTCATCACCGGCGCGAGCGTCGCCGGAAACACCGCGGCCTGGTGGCTCGGCCGCCACGGCTTCGACGTCACCGTCGTCGAGCGGGCGCCGGGCTTCCGCGACGGCGGCCAGAACGTCGACGTCCGCGGGGTCGGGCGCGAGGTCCTGCGCCGCATGGGCCTGGAGCAGGCGGCGCTCGCCCGGGGCACCGGCGAGCAGGGCACCGCCTGGGTCGACGGGCGGGGCCGGGCGGTCGCGGCCTTCACGATGGATGCCAGCCTCGGCGACGGCCCCACCGCCGAGATGGAGATCCTGCGCGGCGACCTCGCGCGGCTCCTCTACGAGCCGGCCCGGGAGCGCGCGACCTACCGCTTCGGGGATCGCGTGACCCGGATCGACGACGGGGCGGAGGCCGCGACGGTGACCTTCGCCTCCGGGGCGAGCGAGCGCTACGACGCCGTCCTCGTCGCCGAGGGCGTCGGCTCGACGACGCGCGAGCTCGTGTTCCCCGGCGAGGCCGACCCGCGCTGGATGGATCTCGCCATCGCCTACTTCACCATCCCGCGGACCGCGGACGACGACCGGATGTGGCGGTGGTTCAACGCGCCCGGCGGCCGCGGCATCTCCCTGCGCCCCGACCAGCACGGCACCACCCGCGCGATGCTCACGCTGCGGCAGCCGCCGGGCGGCGAGCAGGATTGGGGCGCGGACCGGCAGAAGGCCTACCTGCGGCAGCGCTTCTCCGATGCGGGCTGGCAGGCGGCGCGCGTCCTTTCCGGGATGGAGGCCACCGCGGACTTCTATTTCGACGTCCTGCGCCAGGTGCGGATGCGGCGCTGGTCCAGCGGCCGCGTGGCGGTGACCGGCGACGCGGCCTGGTGCGCCACGCCGCTCGCCGGCATCGGCACGACGCTGGCCGTCACCGGCGCCTACGTCCTCGCCGCCGAGCTCGCCCGCGGCGACGACGTCGCCGCGGCCTTCGCCGCCTACGAGCGCGCCATGCGCCCGATGGTCGAGGACGGGCAGGGCGTGCCCAAGATCGCGCCGAAGCTGATGAACCCGAACAGCCGGCTCGGCATCAGCCTGCTCCACCGCGTGCTGCGCATCGCCAGCCGGCCGGGCCTCCGCCGCCTGGCCTCGAAGCTGTCCACCGGCCGCGCCAAGGAGCCGGACCTGACCGGCTATCCCGATCCCGCCGGCGCCTGACGCGGGCCGGCGGGGCGGATCGGGCGCTCACGCACGCGTGGTCACGGCGTGCGCGCCCCCCCGGCGCGGATCCCGCATCGGTCAGCCTCGGTAGCGCAGGGCCTCGATCAGCACCGCGAGCGCCGCCGCGGGCTGCCTGCGGCTCGGATAGTACAGGTGGTAGCCCGGGAAGGGCGGGCTCCAATCCTTCAGCACCCAGGTCAGCGCCGCGCTGTCGAGATGGGGCTGCACCTGATCCTGCGGCAGGTAGGCGATGCCGAACCCGTCCAGGGCGGCGCGCAGGATCATGCTCACCGTGTTGAACACGACCTGCCCGTCCACGCGAACCCGGACCTCGCGCCCGTTGGCCGCGAACTCCCAGGCGTACAGGCCGCCATGGGTCGGCAGGCGCAGGTTGATGCAGGCGTGGCCGGTCAGGTCCTGCGACGTCCGCGGCGCAGGCCGGCGCGCGAGGTAGGCCGGCGCGGCGACCGCCGCCATGCGCATGTCCGGCCCGATCGGGACGGAGACCATGTCCTTGGCCACCACCTCGCCGAGCCGCACCCCGGCGTCGAAGCGCCCGGCGACGATGTCGGTCAGGGCGAAGTCGGTGACCAGCTCCACCTGGATGTCCGGGTACCCGGGCAGCACCCTCCGCAGCGCCGGCCACAGCACCGCCGCGACCGCGTGCTCGTCGGCGTTGATCCGCACGGTGCCGGCCGGCGTCTCGCGCAGGTCCGTCACCGCGACCAGGCCGGCCTCGATCTCCGCGAGCCGGGGCCCGACGGACCGGATCAGCCGCTCGCCCGCCTCGGTCGGCGCGACGCTGCGCGTGGTGCGCGTCAGCAGCCTCAGGCCCAAACGCGCCTCGAGCCCGCGGATGGTCTGGCTGAGCGCGGGCTGCGACAGGCCGAGCTGCGCCGCCGCCCGGGTGAAGCTCCGCGCGCGCGCGACCGCGACGAAGGCGAGCAGGTCGTTCAGGTTCTCCCGCGCCATTCATGGAGTCCGGCGCATCGCCGCGTGCGCATTCCGGCATCTAACGCCCGTCCGGCGCGCGGCCAGCGTGGGGCGAAGGTCCCGCCGACGAGCCCGACGGTGGCGATCGCGCGTGCCGGCGCGACGCCGCCCGGCTCGGCCCCGATCGTCGCGCCGCTCTCCTCTGCGAGCTGCTCGGCCACGGTCACCGACCGATCCATCTCGACGAAGGCCGGCATGCCGGAGGGTTCCTGTTCGTGGCCCGGCGTCGGGGCAAGCGCGAGGCGCGGCGGATGCCGGACCCTGCGACGTGCGCGGGCCGGGCTCGCGCTCGGGGCTCAGTGCTCGCCGGCGGCCACGGTCTCGCGCATCGGTTTCGTGGGTCGGCCGATCAGCCTGCTCAGGTCGCGGCCGTCCTCGAACAGCGCACCCTCCGCCACGACGGAGTCGGAGGCGGCGACGAAGGCCGCCAGGTCCTTCGGCAGGCCGGCCTTCAGCAGGACGCCCTCGTACTCGGCCTCGGGCAGGTTCCTGTAGACCACCGGCCGGCCCGACACCTTCGCGACCTCGGCTGCGAACTCCTCCAGCGTGTAGGCGTCGTCGCCCGCCAGCTCGTAGATGCGGCCGTTCTCCACCTCGGCGGCCGTCAGCACGGCCGCGGCCGCGTCGGCGTAGTCGGCCCGCGCCGCGGACGAGATCCGCCCCTGGTCCGCGCTGCCGAAGAGGGCGCCGTGCTCGAGCGCCATCGGGATCGAGGCGGCGTAGTTCTCCGTGTACCAGCCGTTGCGCAGGATGACGAAGGGCACGCCGGATGCCGCGAGGACGAGCTCCGTCCGCCGATGCTCGTCGGTGAGCTTGGGCGGGGACGTGTCGGCGTGCAGGACGCTGGTGTAGGCGATGCGGCGGACGCCCGCCCGCTTGGCCGCCTCGATGACGTTCCGATGCTGGTCCACGCGCTTGCCGAACTCGTTGGAGGAGATGAGCAGCAGGCGCTCGATGCCCGCGAAGGCTCGGTCCAGGGTGTCGGTCCTCTCGTAGTCGACCTGCCGCACCTCGACGTCGAGGGCCCGGAGCGCCTTGGCGCCGTCGTCGTCGGGGTTGCGCAGGCCGGCCACGATCCGGGAGGCCGGCACGCTGCGCAGCAGGGCCTCGACGACGAGGCGCCCGAGGCGCCCGGATGCGCCGGTGATGCCGATGCGGGGATGAGCAGAGGTCATGGGCGCAGTCCACGAAGGTTCGGTTGCGATACATGCTTCCTAATCGAGACCTCGGCGGCGCATAAGGAGGCAGTATTTTGGGACAGGGTAACCTCGCGGGAACCGGGCGATGAGCCAGCAGGCGGAACTGGTGCGGCGGTTCGCGGAGTAGCAGGCCACGGCCGTCGATCCTTCGCTCTGCCCGGTGCGCGACGTGCTGGATCGCCTCGGCGACAAGTGGACGACGCTGGTGCTGCTCGTGCTGGCCGGCGGCCCGCGGCGGTTCAGCGCCCTCGGCCGGGCCGTGCCCGACATCTCGAAGCGCATGCTGACCCAGACGCTGCGCGAGCTGGAACGCGACGGCTTCGTCACCCGGCACGTCTTCCCGACCAAGCCGCCCAGCGTGGAGTATCGCCTCGACGCGCTCGGGCATTCGATGCTGGAGCCGCTGGCGGCGCTCGTCGCCTGGGCGGAACGCAACCACGCGGCCGTCGCCGCGGCCCGGACCCGCTACGCGGCATCGGAGGCGGCCGGGCACGGGCCGTGATCGGGCCGACGCCGGGATCTCGGTGCGCGCCGAACCCGGGCGACGCGAGACGCTTCGGTGCCGGGCGTGATCCTTTGCGGCGGCGCCTCGGATCTCGGGGCCCCCCGAAGGCCGAGGGCGGCATCGCGCCGCCGGAAGCGACGTGCGGCGGCTCGGCCGTCGTCGCGGAACCCGGGGGCGCGCGACAGGCCGCCGTCGGCGGACAGCGTCGTCCCCGTCACACGATCCGGATCGCGACGATGGCGCCCCGCTTCGGGCCGTCCGTCCGCCGCGCGGCTGCGCACGGAAACGGCGCAAGGCCCCGCGCCTGCAGGGGACTTGCCCGGTGGGATTCACGTCGATCACCGCGTTTTAGTCATCCGGCGACAGGTCCGCGACCGCCGCATCCTTCCGGATGCCCGCGTTCGACCCCAGGGCGTCGACCCGGCCGAACGCCGCCGCCGCGCGAACCGCGCGCGGGCTGCCGGCCGGCTCACGCGGACGGCGCCGGCTTTCCGACGCCGGGATATCGCAGGGCGTCCACCAGCACGGCGAAGGCCGGCGACGCCTGGCGGCTGCTCGGATAGTACAGGTGGTAGCCGGCGAAGGGCGCGCACCAGTCGGCGAGCACCCGCACGAGCCGGCCCGCGGCGATGTCCGCCCGGACGAGGTCGTCGGGCATGCAGGCGACGCCGAGCCCGGCCAGGGCCGCCGTCCTGGCCAGGAACACGCTGCTGAACGCGAGGGGGCCGTCCACCCGGACCCTCAGCTCGCGCCCGCCCTTCTCGAACTCCCAGGCGTAGCGGCCGCCGTAGCTGGCGAGATGCAGGTTGATGCAGGCGTGGGCGGTCAGGTCCTGGGGGGTACGCGGTCGAGGGCGCGCCGCGAAGTAGGCGGGCGTCGCGACCACGGCCATGCGCAGGGCGGGCCCGATCCGGACCGCGATCATGTCCTTCTCGACCTGATCCCCCATGCGGATTCCCGCGTCGAAGCGCTCGGAGACGATGTCGGTCAGGGCGTTCTCGGTGATCACGTCGACGGTGATATCCGGGTAGGCCGGCAGGAGCCGTTCCAGAGCCGGCCACAGGATGGAGGCTGCCGCGTGCTCGCCGGACGTGATCCGGATGGTCCCGGCCGGCTTGTCGCGCAGCGCGGTGAGTGCGGACAGGTCGGCCGCGATGCCGTCCAGTTGCGGCCCCACGATCCGCAGCAGGCGTTCGCCGGCCTCGGTCGGCACGACGGCGCGGGTGGTTCGCGCCAGGAGGCGGACGCCGAGGCGCTCCTCCAGCGCCCGGACGGCGCGGCTCAGCACCGGCTGCGTCACGCCGGACCGGGCGGCGGCCCGGGTGAAGCTGCCCTCCCGCGCCACCGCCGCGAAGGCGACGAGGTCGTTCAGGTTCTCCCGCAGCATTCATAACCCCAGGGCATGGCCTCAAGTGGAACCTAGTGCCTAATCGCGGCGCTCGGCAGCCCCCTAGATCTCACGCATGGCCCGGGACGGCGGCGCGACCGAGCCGTCGCCGTCACGGTCGGGCGACACCCACCGACGGTGCGGAGACATCATGCAGCCCGTGCGCGAGCCTGGATTGAACCGGAGAGACCTGATGGCAGGAACCACCGCCTGCGCGGCCATGGCGTCGATGCCGCCGGCCGCGAGAGCCGATCCCGGGCCCGGCGACCGCCCTGTCCTGGCGCGGGTGTGGTTCACGATCAACGGCCAGCGGCGCGAGCTCGAGCTCGACACCCGCACCAGCCTGCTCGATGCGGCGCGCGAGCATCTGCACCTGACCGGCTCGAAGAAGGGCTGCGACCACGGCCAGTGCGGCGCCTGCACGATGATCGTCGACGGGCGGCGCATCAACGCCTGCCTGACGCTCGCCGTGATGCACCAGGGCGCGGAGATCACCACCATCGAGGGGCTGGGCCAGCCCGACGACCTGCACCCGATGCAGGCCGCCTTCGTCCGCCACGACGGCTACCAGTGCGGCTACTGCACGCCCGGCCAGATCTGCTCGGGCGTGGCCGTGCTCGACGAGATCCGGGCCGGCATCCCCAGCCACGCCACCGCCGACCTCACTGCGCCGACCCGGGTCACCGAGGCCGAGATCCGCGAGCGCATGAGCGGCAACCTGTGCCGCTGCGGCGCCTATTCCAACATCGTCGAGGCGATGAGCGAGGTCGCCGGCCTCGAGACCGGCCGGAGGCCCGCATGAAGTCGTTCACCTACGAGCGCCCGAGCACGCCGGCCGAGGCCGCCGCCGCCGTGGCGCGCACGCCCAACGCCAAGTTCATCGCCGGCGGCACCAACCTGCTCGACCTGATGAAGCTGCAGATCGAGACCCCGACCCACCTCGTCGACGTCAACGGGCTCGGGCTCGACCGGATCGAGCCGACCCCGGAGGGCGGCCTGCGCATCGGCGCGCTGGTGCGCAACACCGACCTCGCC